>NZ_NIZW01000030.1 GCF_002727185.1 Rhodopirellula bahusiensis | reverse complement strand
GTTACGGACTGCTCATTCGCTTTTGGTTGCTCTCCACCCTTTCTGTTGAAAACGCAGTTACCATCAGCTACGGGGCGGTAACGAATTCCCCGGTCAGGACTTTCACCTGACAATTCAATCGCCTTTGCAGGCGCACTAGCGGCGTCTCTCCGAGACGCTGTCATTTGCGAGTCTCAGAGAGACTCGCCTACGTGAGGTTCTACCCGATCATTCCTGCCGACCTGCTAGTGTTTGTTTTCTTCGCTTCGAAGCCGTTCCATTTCATCTCGCTCGGCTTCGGCGAGGAAAAGCGGCAAGTAGGGAATGTTGATCAACACTGCTAACAGGAAGAGAGCGGCGGCCACGATTCCCACAACCTGCCATTCATAGATTGCAGCAGCGATGATGAAGGTGCTGGCCGCTAGGATGCCCAGCACTTTCAAGAGCAGGATCACACCAGCGGTTTCAACGTCAATGTCCATTTCAATCTGGCCGATACGTTCGGATTTTTGGAGCCTCAACTCAGAAGCTCGTGACCGCACCTCCATGTAGTTCGCAACCGCCAGAATCGCGTAAAGAAACGGGATTGGAATCGCGGCTAGGTAAGCGGCTTCGGGCACTAGAAACAGCCCCACGCATGTCGCGATCAAACTTGTGGCCAGCAAAATTCGGACGCCAGTGCGAAATTGACGAGACAACGCATGGGCGTCGGGTTCGACAGGAAGTTTGTTGGTCGTCGTTGAGGTGCTCATTCGAATTTCCGAGTAGGGACGGGCGGCTGACTGGTCCGATGGGGCACACTCCGTTGGTGTGGCACACCACGTGCGAGAAAGTGAGTTGTCAATGTACTCACCTTCAAGGAACTCACTCGTGTCCAAGCAAGACGTCCTCGTCAACGACGAAACAATGCACCATGACCATCGCCAATGGGAAAGCGATGTTTCGATGTGGGACGCTCACGAACGCATGAAAAAGCATCACCACACCGTAATGGCTCACATTGCAATGTTGAAAGCAACCTTGGATTCGTCGCTGTAGGGCGGCCCCAAGTTGGGTGAAGCGGAGCTTGCCAGCGGAAAGAGGCGTGGCAGCAACAGGTGTCGTTGTTGCTATGCTTCACGGTGCTCTCTGAGTGAGAGGTATCGTTGATCCTATTGAGCGGCTGTTGATGAGCTGCCCGAATTTCCTATTGACCGCGGCCATCTCCCATGGAACTGATCGAAGTCCCGCAATTGATACGCAATGCCGAGCGTTTTCGTGAGGTGGTGACAATTCTCACCCGACATGGTTTGGCGGATTGGATGTCGGGAGTCCCGTCGATCTGGCCGGATCGATTGCGAGGTGCGGTGGCGGATGATTCGATGACCACCGCGGAGCGAGTTCGGGTTGCGTTTGAAGATCTCGGAACGACCTTCATCAAACTCGGTCAGGTCTTGAGCACTCGTGAAGACTTGGTGGGACGTGAACTGGCGTGCGAGTTGGCTCAACTGCGTGCCAATACGCCCAGCGATCCGTCTGATGAGGTCATCGCGATGATCGAGTCCGAGTTGGGAGCGGGAATTGATGAACTTTTTTCGTCGTTTGATCCAGTGGCGATGGCGTCGGCATCAATTGGCCAAGTTCACCGAGCGACCACGCATGAGGGAGACGATGTCGTAGTCAAGGTTCAGCACCCCGGAATCGAACGACGCATCGTCAACGATTTGGAGATCATGCAGAAGCTGGCCGAAATCGCGGAGCAGCAATCGGAGAGGCTTCGACAGTATCGCCCGGTCGATACGATCCGCGAATTTCAACGCTCGTTGATGCGAGAGTTGGATTTCCAACGCGAACTGAAGAACATGGATCGGTTTCGATCGAACTTCGAAGACGAACCAGATGTTCATTTCGCGGTGCCATATCCAAAGCTGAGTTCACGCCGTGTGCTGACGATGGAGCGGCTGGACGGGATCAGCGTTTCCGACAAAGCAGCGTTGAAGTCCTCGGGGGCTGACTTGAACGAGGTCGCTCATCGAGGCGCGACGGTGTTTCTCGACATGATTTTTCGCGACGGCTTCTACCATGCCGATCCGCATCCGGGAAACTTGATGCTTCTCGGACCTGGCACCTGCGACGATCAGCAGCCAGCGAAACAAGTCGTCGGGTTGCTTGACTGCGGAATGGTCGGGCGGATCAACGATGCGCTGCGTGATGACTTGGAGGCGGCTTTGATTGCTGCCGTGACCGGTGATGCGGATTCAATCGCTGAGATCGTGGTGCGATTGGGCGAAGTGCCCAGCGATTTCGACGAACCGTCATTGGTAAGTGAAATCCACGACATGCTGGATGACTACTCCGATCAGAAACTTCGCGACTTCGACGTGAGTTCCTGCTTGAGAGATGTGACGAGGAGCATTCGTGAGCACCAGATCCATTTGCCGGCCAAGGTAGCGATGTTGCTGAAGGTGTTGGCGATGTTGGAGGGAACCGCTCACCAATTAAATCCCGAGTTCAGTTTGGCGGAATTGTTGCAGCCATATGGTCAACAAGCGATGCGTCGCCGACTGTCGCCGCGGCGCGTTTACGAACGGATCAAGAACCGGGTCGATGATTGGGATCACTTGCTAAGCATCCTGCCGAAGGATCTGGGGGATGTGCTGCATAGCCTCAAACAAGGCAACTTCGACATCCATCTTCAACACCGTCGGCTGGAACCGATTGTCAATCGTTTGGTGATGGGAATTTTGACCGCGGCATTGTTTGTTGGTTCCGCTTCCCTGTGGAGTAGCGGCGTGCCTCCGTTGTTGTTTGGTGTCTCGGTTCCCGGGCTACTTGGGTGCTTGTTGGCGATGGTCATGGGCGTTCGTCTCTGTTGGCAAATTTCAAAGGTTCGGTGACTGCGATGCCGTCATTGTTTGCATTCACCTCCGAGTTCAATGCCGTTGGCGTTCATCGTTGGTGCGGTTGATGTGCGGTGGAGTCTCGAGTTGTCATGGACGCACAGTTGCACGCTCTCAATTGATCCGATGACGTGCATTTCGGCGTCGGTATGTTGTTTGCCAAGTTCTTTCAAACCGTTTGATTCCTTTTCAAAGTGTTTGGAGATCCTGTCATGCCATTGGCAAAAACAATGTTTCGTTTGAGTCTCGTCGTCGCAGCCATCTGCGTATCAACGTGGGCCTCGTCCGCACGGGCTGACGACGAGAAAGCAATTGACGGAAGTGGACAAAAGGTCGTCGTCCACCTGTCTCACTTCACCGATGATTTGCATCGATGCTTCATGGCGGTGAAGGTTGCGAATTTGATGCAGGAATACGGTGCGGAAGTGACTTTGTTCGTGGATTTGGAAGGCGTCCGGATCGCACAGCGAAGACAGGAACTGGAATTTCAATGGGGCCCCGATTCACCAACCCTGGCGGAACTGTATGAGAAGTTTGCGGCTGGTGGTGGCACGGTCCTGGTGTGTCCTTATTGCGCCAAGTCGGCTCACATCACCGATCCCGGACTGAAACGCAACGCCCAAATTGGCACTACAGCGATGCTGGGCAAGTTGCTGATTGAGGCGGACAAGGTGATGGATTATTGAGACGGGCATTCTCCGCTACTTGCCGAAAGACTTCGATTCTGTCTTGCGAATTGGAGAATTTTCGGTCGAGATCCATGACGCCCGCTCAAGCCCATAGAATGAGAGACGCGTTCAAAGGACGCGAACGTCGATGAAGGAGTTGTCATCCAAGTTGATGCGAGGACCACGGTCATCAAACTGCTTCGGGATGTTGAAACGACGCTCGGTTCGAACTGTGTTCAGAGCGTTGATACCAAGGCGAACGGGAGATTGCAGAAGTGAACCAGGACGAATTTCGGTTTGATCAGGACCGCCGACGTTTCTTGCGTGCGTCGGCCTGGGGCGTCGCCGCGACGGCTGTTTCGCACGCCGGAATCGGCGACTTGGCGGGCGCCGAGAACCCGACCCCAATTGCAGAATCGCCGCTGCCGAGTCGGCCTGCTGGTGTCGAAGTGCTGATGCCGCGAGACCGAGTTCCATTATCGTTCATCATTGATGACTCAACTTGCTTGGTGAACATGGGGCACTTTTGCAACCCGCAGTTCGCGGCCGCTTGGCCGAACCGAGCCGAGTATCAGAAGCCTTGGAAAACGTGGCCGCGTGAGATTCCCGATGGCTTTGTTCGTCAGTTTGGCGAATGGTGTGCGGAACATGGTGTGAAGGGCAAGTACAGCATCGTCCCCAACCCCGCGTGCGTCGGTTGGTTGGATCGTGAGTTGCCCGGTTGGTCGCGAACCGAATTGCAATCGAGCATGAATCTTGTTCGTGAGTTGATGGTTCCCAATTGGGACATTCATCCAGAGATGATCACGCACACGCGGGTGATTGACCTGAAAACGGGCAGGCCGATGGAGGAGATCAGCTCAGCGACGATGGAAAACTCGTACCCGCAAGAGAAGAAGAGTGTGGACGAGTTGGCGGCCTATCTTGCCTATGCACTTCGCATTTTGAAGAATTGTGAACTGCCCTGCGAAGGCGTCACCACGCCCGGCGGATTCGGCGGCATGGTCAAGAGGGAGTTGCCGATGGCGGTTGATCAAGCGGTTCGTGATGTGTACGGCGCGACGCTACCGCACTACTTCAAATACGTTGTTTCGGGTGATGAGAGCACCGAGCCGAAGCTGGAGCATTTGCGAGGCGTAGGTACCGACGACGTGCGACTGACGGTCAACGTCCCAGCCGGTACGGGCGATTGGTTCGGTGGTTGGCAAGGTGATTCGCTTTCCGAACCCGATCGGTATTGCAACCGAGATGCGACCAATGGCCGAATGGTGGAATTGATTCAGCGGCGAGAACCAGCGGTCATGCTTTGTCATTGGCCGGGAATGTACAGCAACAGCAGCCAAGAAGGATTTCGCTCGTTCCAACGAGTTGTCGAATCTCTGGCAAGCCGATTCGGCGACGACACCATTTGGATGAAGGTCAGTGAGATCGCACACTATTGGGCTGCGAAGCAACTGACCGAAATTGAGCATGTCGGCAACCGGTTGATTCTCAAGGCACCCTTTGCTTCGTCGAAGTTCACGCTGCAGATAGATGGTGGAGTTGGCCCAGTCAGCGTTCAGCATGGTGGTGATCGTAAGTTGCTCAAAGAAACCACCACGCGTTCGAGATTGGACTCGGAAACTTGGTTTTCCGATGAGAAGCATCTCGTTGCCTGTTTTGATTTGCCAAAGGGAACAACGCATCTCGTCCTCGGTGAGACCGGGTAGCGCTTTCGCGTGTCCCGTGGGATCCGTATTTCAGTGTCGAACGGCGGCGAAGGACTTGAGGTCTTGATGCGATTGGAGAAGCTGCAATTCTCGATAGTGAACTTGCTCGGCTGGGTAGGTGTGTGCGCGGTTTTGATTGCGTTGTCGAGAATTCACTTCTTGTGTGTGCCGATCGCCTGCCCGTTTGTGGTCGGCCCGATGTTGGCAATCACAGTGAATCCCACGCGATGGGCGGTATTTCTAGGTGTGGTGTCGTCGTTGTGTTGGGTGTTGATTGGACTGGTGCCCTACTGGTTTCTGGCTTCGTTTCTCATCTTCGCAGCCTCTTACTTGGATGATGATTCGTTGACTCGGACCGTTCTCGTCGTGGTGACCATCGCCTATTTTCTTGCGGTGTCAGCAATCGGTGGGTATCTTGGCGGTTTGGCTTCGAGACCGGACTGATATTTAAGAAGTAATATGGCACGCTATCTATCTCTTTTTGCATTCCTTGTTTGCTCTTTGCGGATCTGCGTCGCACAAGAGGCAAGCGATGATGATTCCTTTCAATCACAGGTTGCGAAAACGGCGGTTGCCAAGTTTGATGAACGTCTGAGATTCCTGGACCAAAAGCTTCAGGAGCAGATTGCACTTGCTGAAAAGACCTTGAGAAGTGATCTCGAATCAGCCCTTTCTGAAGCAGTGGAGGCGAAGGACTTTGCGGAAGCAAATCGCATTTCGGCGCTTCTGGATAGTAAGTTGAAAGCGTTTGTAGAGGAACGGACGAAGACTAATCCTGGAACTGATGGTGACGAGCAGCAAATTGCCAAGTTGAAAGAGAAGCTTGCGGAGCTGGAGTCGCGGGAACAGTCCAAACCGCCGATCGACCCTGTTGTCGGCCGATGGGACTACAGCAATGGAAACGTGTGTGACTATACGCAGGAGGGATTCGTCGTTTTGCGAGGGAAACGCATTGGGCTTTGGGCCAAGGTGGAAAACAACCAGTATCTTGTCGCCTTCTTGCGTACGTTTGCGGATGGATCGTCGGAGGAATTGATGCTTCATCCAGACGGCAAGCACGCGACGTCAGTTAGCAGCAAGTCCAGTGTTCAATTGAAGCGGATTGTGCAGTAGACGGCGTTTCTTCGGAGCGTTTGACAGAGTAACGCATCGCAGGCGAAATGAAGTATTCAACGTCCGATTTGCTTCGGTTAACGGCTCTCGCAGCTTTGGTGATGCTGGCGACCAGAATTGGTTCTTTTGTCGGTTTCGTGGCGTTCGTTCTTGGCGTTTCTCTGTTTGTTGTGGATCATCGTTGTCGACATCAGAGTCAGGCGTTGAGGATGATCGGTTTTTGGGTGACGCTTTTGACCTACTGGGCGTTGGCCAGCGTCATGGTCGCCTACCACTTTCTGACTGGAAACATGTCGTCTCGGAACCTCTACTGGATCGTGAGTCTCGACGACGGTCTTCCAATCTTGTTTATCTTCTGGGTGCTCACATCGGCAGCCTTCGGCATGTGCGGCTTGCTAATTGGGCACTATCGTCTTGAGTATGCGACCTGGAGAAATTCGCGCGCGTGAACAGGATCAACAAACGGTTCGTGGTTTGGTTCGCCTGGTAATGGACGCTCGGAGAGTTTGCCATGAACGGTAGGAGAGCATGGGGTTGCGCTATGTTGGCGTTGGGCATACTGGCCGCTTTCTTGGT
Source organism: Rhodopirellula bahusiensis (assembly GCF_002727185.1). Lineage (NCBI taxonomy): Bacteria > Pseudomonadati > Planctomycetota > Planctomycetia > Pirellulales > Pirellulaceae > Rhodopirellula > Rhodopirellula bahusiensis. The sequence goes on along the minus strand of NZ_NIZW01000030.1, from coordinate 67,797 downwards.
GGCGTTGTTCCGCTATGACAAGGCAAGCACTCATCCGCAGGTGACAGAGTGGCGTGTGTATTCCGCGGACGCGATCGCAAAAAACAATTGCCTTGGCAAACAATCGGCTGTTCTTTTCTATGCACGGTGGGCGTTGTCTGCGGATCCGAAGGGCGGCTTGTTCTCAACCGCCATTGATCGAGCACTTTCTGACGCTGACTATGTTGCCATGTCTGCCGATCTGACGGATTCCTCAGTGGAGGACTTCGACGCCCTCAAGGAACAGGGGTTTGAATCGATCCCGGTTCTAGTTCTGTATCCTCGCAATGGTCAGCCGATCGGATTCGAGGGTGGGACGCCGGAATCACAGATCATTGGGGCGATTGAAAAGCTCGGGCGAAGTGCTGCCGAAATTCATTCTGCCAAGTTCAATCTTGCTGATTAGCGTTTCGATGTCCAATGGCTTGAAGCATACATCGTCGAGTCCGCTTGCCTTGCAGCGGTCGATGACTTCTTTTGCTTCTTCGCGGTGTCCTGTGATCAGGATCGTTCGAATCGCTGGGTTCACCTCTGACACTCGATGCAATACGTCGCAGCCATCGGTTTGTCCGGTACTCAAGCTGAGGTCGACCACCGCGATTTGGTAGTTCGCATTCATTGCTTTGCGAACGCCATCCTCTTTGTCGTGCGCGAGGCAGACTCGATAGGATCGTTCACGCAAAATGTGCCACAAGGTTTTGCAAAACTCAGCGTCATCATCAACGACGAGCACGATGGGCGAATTGGACAATTGTTCCACCAACGGAAGCAGCTCGCCAAGGTCGACTGGTTTGCGGAGAACTTGTTGAATGCCCCCGTCCCGAGCCCGTTGGGCTCCGTCACCTTGAGCGTAGGCGGTGACCATGATGGCCGCGATTTCCGGCCGTCGTTGGACCATTTGTTGGTGAAGTGTCGCGCCGTCCATGCCGGGCATCGAGTAGTCCAACAACGCCACGTCGTAACAATTGGCATCGACCAAATTCAATGCGGAGGGGCCATCGTGGGCGATGTCCGTTTGATAGCCCAGGTCGTCAAGGATGTCTTTGATGTTAGAACAGATGTCTTCGTCATCGTCCACGATCAACACGCGTTTCGAACTCATCGGTCTTTCCCCGCGATTGGAATCGAGATGTCAAACAAAGTCCCTTCATTCGGGCTCGACTCCAATCTCATTTCGCATTGGTTTTTTTCGAGGATGGCGGTGGTGATTGCCATTCCCAATCCCATTCCTCTCGCTTTGGTTGAAAAGAAAGGTTCTGCGATGCGTTGTGCAACTTCGGGCGGCATTCCAATTCCGTCGTCTTGAACGCTGACGACGATCATCGATTCGTGCAGACGGGCGGAGAGCTGGAGGGAACCTCCTTCTGGCATCGCATCGCGAGAGTTTCGTATTAGGTTCTTGAAGACGATTGGCAATTGTTTCTCGTCTGCCCAAGCATTTGGCAGGTTCGCGGGGAATTCTTGTTCGACGACGATGCTGCGAGGCAATTTCGTGTCGCGTAAGGTTCCTGAGATCATGGCTGGGATATCAATCTCCGACGCTTGTGGTTCTGGCAGTCGGGCCAAATCGGATAGAGCGGTGACTGCGCTATCGATGATGTTGACTTGCCGATCGATTCGCGTCAGGTGTTCTTCGGTCTTTTGGGGTGATGGTGATTGAGCGTTCAGGAGGTAGTACGCGGATGTTTTGATCGCGTTCAGAGGGTTTCGAATTTCGTGAGCGATCCCGCCTGAAATTCGACCGAGCGTTGCAAACTTTTCTTTTTCCACCAATTCCAGTTGGGCTTGTTGCAATTCAGCGGCTTGCGTTCGAACTCGTTGATCGAGGGTCGCGTTGAGTTGCTTCAGTTCTCCTTCGGCCGCCTTGAGTTCACTGATGTCGCGCAAGATCCCAGTGAACAGCTTTCTTTGATCCGTTTCGACTTCGCTAACGCCCAGATGTAACGGGAACAGGCTTCCATCCTTGCGTTTTCCGGTGACTTCACGACCGATGCCGATGATGTGACGTTCGCCGGTTTTTTGGTAGCGATCGAGATAGCCATCGTGCTGTTCGTGATAAGGAGATGGCATCAGCATCTTCACGTTCTGGCCGATCATCTCAACGGAATCGAATCCGAACATTCGCTCGGTGGCGATGTTCGCGGATTCGATGGTGCCTTTTTGGTCGATGATGATGATCGCATCAACAGCGGTTCGTAGGACGGATGCCAGGATGGCGAGTTGTTCGTCGTCATGCATGGAGCGATTTGCTCTCCCCGGAGCAGGCGTTTTGGATAGCGTCGTCTTTGCCCAAACGGATGCGAAAGCGTGCTCCGCAATGGACCGGTTTGACGACGCGAATGTCACCGCCGTGGGCCTCGATAATTCGCTGCACGATCGACATACCCAAGCCGGTGCCTTTGACTTTGGTCGTGAAGAACGGATCGAAGAGCTTTTGCTGCTGTTCCGCTGACAGGCCAGGTCCGTTGTCGGAATAGTCCAAGTGAATGTCTTCCGTGCCTTTGCAAAGACACTCAATTTGGATCCGCACCGGATTTTCGCAGGCGGCCAGCGAATTCTCAAATAGATTGCGAAAGACCTGTTCCAATCGCAGGGTATCGACTTCGGCAGGGCAGCCGCAGTCGCATTGTGTTTCGATCAATTCCGCATCGCGATCTCCACGTGACTTTGACAGGTTGGACCAAACCTGCCGCCAAACCTCTTGCAGCTTCACCGATTCCCGATGCAGCCTTATGGGGGCCGCGTACTCGCGAACTTCTTCCAGTGTGCTTCCGAGTTCGTTGGCGGCTCTGGCGATGGAATCGACTTCTTCTCGCGTGTCCGTTTCGAGGGGGAGGTCAAGACGCAGTAGCTCGACACTGGCGTTGATTCGTTGCAATGCGTTGCGACTTTCGTGAGCCAGCCCTGCAACCGTTTGTCCAATCGCGGCAAGACGATGGTCGCGGGCGGCAGCTTCTTGAGCGTCGATGATGTCAGTCACATCTATTCCGATCGCGAGCACGGATTCGATGTTTCCGCTGGCGTCCTTCAGTGTGGAATCTGACCAGCGAATTTGGCGGACTCGATCGGACTTCGTCAGCAAACCATTGCGAACACCGGAGGACGTCCTTCCAAGAGCCGTTTGTTGGAAGATCTCGCCAACTCTCTCTCGCTCCGGTTCAGGTGTGCAGTGGTCGATGTAGTCTCGACCGATCAAGTCATCGAGTTGCCAACCGGTGACCTCGGAGAAGTGTTTGTTGAAGTGTACGATGCGACCCGTCAAATCGAGCACCACGATGAATGCTTCGCTTGTCTCGAGAAGCTGATTGGCAAATCGTTGTTGACGTTGAAGGTCCGCTTCGACTCGCTTCTGTTTCGCGATTCGAGCGACGCTTTGCCGAATGACGTCTGGATGAACAGGCTTTAGAAGGTAGTCCGTCACGCCGTGTTTGAACGACGCGATGGTGCCTTCCATGTTCGCGAATCCGGTGACGATGATGAACTCAGCGTTGGGCAATCGTTCCGAGAGACCGGCCAAATGGTCTTCGACTTCACCGTCGGGCAGTCGGCGGTCCAGGATTGCGAGCTCAATGCTGGGTTGGGGTGCGGCATTCAGAACTTCGGCAAAGCTCTGAGCGACGCGGACTCGGTGGCCGTCCAAATCCAAAATGTCGACCATGTTCGCCAGCGAATCCGGATCGTCTTCGACGAGCAAGATGGTCAACTCGTCCGACATGGTGCAGTTTCCGAGATGAACACGGTCCGATCACCGCACATGCGACATGATCTGTCGTCGCAATGATACCTGTGTGCGGACCATCTCGGTAGTTCCCGCGTCTGGATAGCGAAGAAACCGACTTAGATTCCCATCTGGGATAGCATGTCGGCGACTTGACCGGCCGTTTGGGTCACATGCGGGTGGCTGCGTGCGACTTCCTGAGTCGACTGGTGAAATCGCTTGGCCAAATCAGCTGAACGGATGTCGAATCGGTCCAAGCTGTTTTGGATCTCTTGAATGGCTTCCTTGAGTTGCTCTCGCTCGGTGTCATCGAGCGTGTCAAGTTCACCCAGTTGATCGTGAAGTTGCCGAAGGGTGGTTTTGAGAGAGTCGGGCATGGTGCTGTCTCGATGTAAGTGAGGTTTGCAAAGAACTTCGATGCAGGCACGCAGGTGTCTTTTGGGGATGTGAGTCGTTGGGCACCGTTTCCACACACAACCGTGCTAGTGCATCAACGGCTCACGAAATCAAACCTAGTCGTTCCTGGCTTTCTGCTTGTGGCATTTGCACATTCCATTCCGAATTCGTTTTGGGTGTCAGCGAGTGACGGAACGGCCCAAGTTGATTGAGGTTCGCACGGTGGCGTGCATTGACGCACGATCGCTTCGTTATCCGTTTTGTCATTGTGCTGAACACGGTCGTCATCACTAAAGTGTTTGGCGAATGCGTTCGAATCCATTTTTGATCTCGTCGCCTACTAACTGAAGAGCGGCCAAGATGTCTTCACCGGATTCGTCGACCGCATCTTTGAGCGGTTGATAGTCTTCGTTCAGTTCTTCGAGTTTCTTGTCCAGTCGCTGCAATTCACTCTTGGCTTCTTGTTTACCCAAGTGAATTTGCAGTGCCAGGGAATCTCGTTCTTCCTTGAGGTCGCCAATCATGTTGGAGACGAGTCGTCGGGCGGAGGCGGGCATTGGTTTTCCTTTTCGCAATGGGTTGCTGAGTGCGTCCATCAGTCCTGAACGAGAGGAACTGAATAGCAAAAAGGAATGCAAGGCAAGGAACGTGCCGAGTGGAAAACACCAGCGGTTGAGCGCACTGTGATCCAACTCGCGCACTTGTTTGGGACCGGGTGTCACAGCGGCGTGCTGTGCGGAGCACCAGCGATCACGATTGGGCGAGGAACATTGTTTGCCTGTTCGTTTATTCGCTCAAATCAATCTTTTCAGGAGTTACGAACATGTCCGGTGAACTGACCACAAATTATCTAGGATTGCAGTTGGATTCGCCGGTCGTGATGGGGGCCTGTCCATTGACCATGGAACCTGAAACCGTTCGGCAAATTGTTGCCGCGGGTGCGGGAGCCGTTGTTTTGCCGTCGATGCTTCAAGAGCAGGTCGTGCACCAACTGATGAAGCCGACGGATCCAGATGGCGCGATCGAACGCAGTGGCTACCAACCTCAACAAGACAAATACAACGGCGGAACAGAGGCCTATCTGCAGACGATCGGCATCCTCAAGAAATCTTGCTCCGTTCCGGTGATCGCCAGTCTCAACGGTTCGTCGTCGGGGCAGTGGTTGCAATATGCAAGAGACATGGAATCAGCCGGGGCCGATGCGTTGGAGTTCAATCTACAACAAGCCGTCTTTGATCACATGGAAACTTCGAACGACATCGAAGCTCGGATGTGCGACCTCATTGGGCAGGTGGGTGAAATGGTTGCGATCCCGGTCGCCGCGAAAATCAGTCAGCGTTACACCAATTTGTCCTCGATGACCAACCAGCTTCGCCGAGTGGGTGTCGCAGGTTTGGTTTTGTTCACGCACATGCCGGAATGGGATGTCAGCACCGATCGCATGCACTGGACGATCAACTGGGAGCTGTCACCAGTGAATTCCCTTGGCGGCATACTGGAGGGCATCGTGTGTGCTCGGGCCGGCGACCAAACGATGTCGATTGCTGCGAGCGGAGGTGTGTCCACCGCCGAAGACGCGATCAAATCCATGATCGCTGGTGCAGACGTCGTCATGGTTACATCGGCCGTCTATCGAGGTGGCCCGGATGCAATTCGTGACATCGTGGATGGGATCGAGCGGCACGTTGAGCTCAGTCGATTTCAAACGTTGCAGGAGTTTCGGGATGCCTGCCCTCGAAACCATTCGGGCGACGAAAAAACCGTTCGGTTGGAGTACATCGATCCGCTGACGCGAAACCAAGCCTACTTTGATCCCACGCCTGTGATTTCGCGTCACACGTGCGATTCCTTTGGTCACCAAAACTAGCGAGCTTTTGCCATGGCTGTGATTGAAACCAACACTCTCGTCCAAGCGGGGGAGCAGATCGATCGTCTACAAGAGAATCGAGCGATCGCCCAACAGTTGACGGAAATTGCGAACTTGCTTCGTGACCAGCATGCAAATGAATTCCGCATCCGCGCCTACCATGCGGCGGCGACAACGATTGCGGAATTACCATCGCCCGTTCGGGAACTTTTGGACCACGAAGGCACCAGTGCCCTGATTGATCTTCCTACCATCGGCGTGTCGATCGCCGGGCTGATTGAATCCGCGGTTCGCGTCGGACGAATACCCCTGCTCGATCGATTGAGAGGGCAATCCAACGCTGAGCACTTCTTCGCAACGGTTCCCGGGCTTGGTCCGCAATTGTCTCATCGAATTTATGACCAATTGCATATCGAAACGTTGGCGGAACTGCTCCATGCCGCGAACGATGGGCGGTTGCTACGTGTTCCGGGGATTGGGCAGAAGCGAATCGAAGCCATCCAAGCTTGCCTGGCGCATCGCGGTGTAGCAACTCAGCCGGTCGCAAAGATTCAAACCGCTCCGACGGTGTCTGTTGCCGAGATTCTTGAGATCGATCGAGACTACCGCAAACGAGTGGAAGACGGGACGCTTCCACGAATCAGGTTACGTGATCATGGAACGAGCAAGGCGGCTTGGGTGCCGGTCTTGCACACAGAGAAAGAGGGACGCCACTACACAGCGATGTTCTCGCACACGGATCGGGCGCAACAGCAAGGCGCGACGCATGACTGGGTGATTCTCTTTCGGGACGACGCGGATTCGCATGGCCGATGGACGGTCATCACTGCGATGTATGGCGAACTGAAAGGTTTTCGAATCGTTCGAGGGCGAGAAAAGGAATGCTTGCCGTACTACCACCAACGCAATGCCTATCACCAATACGAAGCCGGGCACGCTCCCTATCCCGAACTACGTGCCGAATGGGAAGAGGACGCGGGGCGATTTGGCGTCCACGGTTGAGATTGTGACGGCCGACTCGGACACACGCGAAGTCTTGCCCATCCAGCATTCGCTTCAGCAGCATCGAATGCGAGATGAGCTTGCCAATATCACGTTCCCTCTTTGACTTCAATTTCGTGACGCATGGCGGCAGTGGTCTGCTGGATGATGGCTTTCTCGCTGGCGGAGATTTTGCCAAAGCCGAGGTGACCGCCGGACGCTTTGGCGACCCGAGTCATTTGTTTTTCGGTCAGCAAGATCAATCGTTGTTGAGCGACCCGCGACATTTCATGGAAGATCTCGTGGATGTATCGTTTCCAAGCATCCACCGCCAATCCCGGCGGGCGTTTCTGTAGCCATTGATCAAGCAAAACCCAGGCACTGGAATCCCCATGGATACCTAAGCGAAGTGCCTCTGCCATGACGGCCTCACGTTCGTGCTCGTCAGCTCGTTTCTCGGCCCAAGCGACCAAAACCAGCGGGAACAAACGCAACGCCACCAGCTCGTCGGCGGTCACTCCGAGTTTGCCCAGTTCGGCGACCAACTCGGGATCGCGAATTCCGGTGCTGCGGATGAGTTCCTCGCGACCGGCGTCACTGCTCGCTTCCACTCGAAGTCGCTGGACGATCTGCCCTTCCAGTTGCGAAAAGTAGCGTTGCGCTTCGTTGTTCTGGTGCTGTGGATGGCTGGTTTTCAAATTCGACATGTCAGTCTGATCTTTGGAGTGTATTTGGGACCGTACTGAAGGAACTAGCAAAGCGGGGACCGAGAGGATTGGCAGCGAGATTGGTCATCAGGAACACATTCGGATTGATCTCATTCGCTCACCTGTGCACCACGGCGCGCTTTGTCGATCGAATTCGGTCTGATTCGCGGGTTTTCGTGTTTGGCATCCGGAGTGCGTTGGTCCGCTACCAACACAAAGGAATTTCAATGAAGAAGATCTTGCTCACGATCGATGGTTCTGACGCCTCGCTGGAAGCTGCACGGTTCATGGTGCAGCTCAATTTTCGACAGCCTGTCGAGATTGTGGTGGCGACGGTGATCCATGAACCGCCATCGCAAAAGAGCTTTCTGGTGGATGGCTGGAGCAAAGCCTGGTTGCTGCGAAAGCGTGAACAAGCAAACCGATCTTTCGAAGAAGTCCAGGCGATCTTCGGTGACTTGGATGTCCAATTTCAGCAAGTTGTTCGTGAGGGACACCCTGGCGAAACGATCGTGTCGCTAGCGAAGGAGCTTCAGCCAGATTTGGTGGTGGTTGGAGCGAAAGGGCATTCGGCAGTCGAACGAATTTTACTAGGCAGCACCAGCGACTACGTGGCGACTCATGTCCCCGGCAGCGTGCTGGTCGTCAGGCAAAGCGACGATGCCGGTCGTCCTGAACGCCTTCGTATCGCGATTGGTTGCGACCCCAGTCAGCAGACTGAAACGGCGTTGGATGAGTTCATGCGACTTGGCTGGGCCGGAGAGGCCGATGTGCGAGTCCTCTCTGTGACAGACCGATCAGTCGTGGACGATTTTTCCGAAGACGAAGTTTCGAGAAGGTGTCTCGAGAATGCGTTCGAAAAGTTGAATGCGGTTGCGCCGTCTTCGCGAGGAATGGTCATTCACTGCGACCATGTCGGGGATGGTTTGGTCGACTATGTCGATTCGAACCAAGTCGACTTGGTGATCGTTGGCGAGACGCCACGCGGCGGATTCGAACGCATGTTGCTGGGTAGCACCACCCGCTTTGTGCTCCGCCATGCATCATCGAGTGTGTTGATAGCCCGCCGCCGTCGAAGCGAAGACGCGCAAGACGAATCCGTTTCCGAGCAAACCGCCTCCGTGTGATCGGTGAACAGTGCGATGAAAGACTTTCAGGACATTCTCGTATACGCCGGAACGGAACAGCCCGATTAGTCGCCCGTCAAAAACGACCGAACCTAGTGACAACTGTATTCAAATTCAAAAGTTCATACGAAGTGAGATGTCATGAGACGCTTCCTTGCAATCATCCCGATGGTCGTCGTCTTCGCTTCGTTGTGGACGTGGAACCTGAAAGCGGATCCACCAGTCTCCCAAGAGGAATCGAATGGTTGGAAGATGCTGACTCCTTTGATGCATTTGAAATTAGAAAAGTCCAAATCAATCCTCGAAGGTCTCTCGCTCGAAGATTTTGACAAGATCGCATCCAACGCGCAGTCATTGAAATTGCTGAGCACTGAAGCCGGATGGAATGTCATTCAAACGAGGGAATATGCCGATCAAAGCCGCGACTTCCAACGGGCAGCGGATCTGATCGTTGACGCAGCCAATGATGAAGACATTCACCGCGCCGCGATGGGGTACGTCGCAATGACGCTTCGCTGCGTCGAATGTCACTCCTACATGCGAAATCACCGTGAAGGACTCATCAAGCTATCCACTGATACGCCGGAATGAAGGCGTGCCCCGCGTCAGCGGGCCGGTCGATGGATCCAGTAAGCCCCACTGACCTCGACCCTGTCCGCTGACGCTTTTCTCCACGAACAAACTCCATGAAATATCACTCGTGATGACCTTGAACAAGATGAATGGAATATCGATGGACAAGCTGGTTGCTGCTCTGAAGGAACCGGAGGCGTACCCTCACCCGGTGAACGGTCCCATTGTGGTTCACGAAACGCATATCTCGTTCGTGTTTTTGGCGGGTGAGTTTGCATACAAGATCAAGAAGCCTCTGAAGACAGATTTTTTGGACTACAGCACTTTGGAGAAGCGGCATCGCTTCTGTGAAGAGGAACTGCGGTTGGATCGGCGATTCGCGGATGATCTTTATGTTCGTGTCGTTCCCATCACCTTGTCAGACGGAGTCGTGGCGGTGCGGGGGCAGGGAGATGCAATCGAGTATGCCGTGCAGATGAGGCGATTTCCCGAGACCGCGTTGCTGAGTCACCGAATTGAACACGGGAACTTGACGAACAGCGAAGTTTTTCAGCTCGCGGATTCGGTTGCCGGATTTCACCGTGACGCTGTCGTTTGTCATTCAGGTGTTGCCCAAGAATGGCCTGCGTTTTTGGTGCGGAACATCCGCCAGATTTTTGATGCGATCGAGAAGCATACTGATATTGATCAGTCTGGCACTGTTGAGGCACTGCACGATTGGACGCACGATTTTTTGTGTCTGAATACGCATCGGCTTACCAATCGAATCAACGCGGGATTCATCCGCGCCTGTCACGGCGATCTGCATGCGGACAATGTGGTGTACTGGCGAAACAAGCTGGTTCCCTTTGATGGCATCGAATTCAATGATCATTTGCGGTGGATCGATGTTTTGAGTGACGCCGCTTTCTTGGCGATGGATTTGTCCGCGCGTGGCCGCCATGATCTATGTCGATCGTTTCTCAACGCCTACCTGGAGCGGACGGGAGACTATGAATCGTTGGGTCTGTTGAGGTTCTTTCTGACGTATCGGGCCTTGGTTCGGGCTCTGACTGCCTCGATGCGTGGTGACGATGAAGACGTGAGCGAACATCTTGATCTTGCCTATCGATTCACACAGCAAGAAACCCCGCGACTTTGGATCACCCACGGTGTCAGCGGCAGTGGGAAAACGACTTTGAGCGAAGCAGTCGTTCAACGACACGATGCCATTCGACTGCGAAGCGACGTGGAACGGAAGAGATTGTTTGGGCTGTCACGTACCGATCGTCCTGGTCCCGATCAGATCGCGACGGTGTACGAGGGCGACGCTAGCGAGAAGACCTATCGGCGACTGGCAGAATTGGCGAGGCAAGTCCTGTCGAGCGGGTACAGCGTGATTGTGGACGCGACGTTTCTGAAGCGATTCCAACGCGGCCGATTTCACGAGGTCGCGATGCGAGCTGGTGTTCCGTTTGGAATCTTGGATTGTCACACCGACGTTCAAACGCTGCGACAACGAGTTTCGGACCGCTGGGCGCGAAACGAAGATGCTTCCGATGCGGACCTGACCGTTCTGGGGCATCAGCTTGCGTATCACGAACCACTTTCGGAATCGGAGCGAGCTCTGGTGGTGAACGTTCCAGACGTGGTTGAGATGGCAGAAGTCTTCTGAGCCGTACTTTTCTCTTTCATTGGATGCGAAGCCATGACATCTCGTCTCAACACTCAATTCGGCGGACTCTCGTTGAGGTCGCCGGTGATCGTCGGTGCTTCGCCCTTGTCGATGAATGAGAACACACGGTTGGAGATGCAGCAATCTGGTGCGGGGGCGATCGTGCTGCCATCGTTGTTTGAAGAGCAGGTGATCGATTGGAGCTGGAACAATGGGCGAAAGCTCACGGTTCGCGAGCGGGGCATTCTGGAACAGTCGGATCGAACGAAACATCACTGGGCGTGCCCAGATGCGGATTCGTATTTGGCACTGGTCAATCGAGCCAGCTCATTGCAAGACATCCCGATCATTGCCAGTCTGAACGGATACACGGCGGGTGGCTGGATGGATTTCGCGGGTGAGTTGGAGGAAGCCGGAGCCGGAGCGATCGAACTGAACGTGCACCATTCACGGGCTCGGGAGTATGTCAGTTCAGCCGAAATCGAGATGACCATTTTGGATGCGATCCGCGACATCAATTCTGCGATCACGGTTCCGTTGTTTGTGAAGCTGGGCAGCAACTTCACGAGCCTGCCGCACATTGCTCGTCAACTGTTGTCCGGTGCTCAGGGAATGGTGCTGCACGGTCGCGCACCCAAAGTCGATATCTGCTTGGACACGTTGAGGTTGGCTAGTCGCTGGCGAATCACGGGAGCGGATGAAGAACTCGATTCGCTTGACACTTTGATGCAGGTTCACAGCCATTGCCCCGCGATGTCGCTGGCGGCTAGCGGCGGAGTTGGCAACGCCGATCAATTGACCAAGGTGCTGCTGGCTGGGGCGGATGTTGCGATGGTCACTTCGGCGATCTATCGAGAAGGCGCAGGAGTGATTCAAACGATGCTCGAGGGGTTGGTATCGTTCATGGAAAAGCACGAGATGCAAACACTGCGAGATCTCCAAATGCAGCGCCCGCTCGAATTCACCAGCGACGAAGAGCGAACGGCCTACATCGCCGCCCTGACCGCTCACCTGCGTGAAGGCAAACCGAGTTCGGCGAGCATTTGAACGAGCGAGCGTTGGATAGCAAAACCAATCGGTGGATCAGGCGATCGAAATGTCTGCATCGAGGTAGACAAGGTTGTTGAGAACGCGTTGATTGCGATCGGTGCCACAGACAACGCGTTCCATAAAGTCAGGTCGCCACGACGATTCCCAGACCACGTCCTCCGGTTGCCGCGGTCCCCATCCAGGCCATGTTGGTTCGATCCGCCAGCTCCGAGTCAGCGTCAATGGGATCCGTTGATTTCTGCGACGAAACGGACTCGCCAGTCAAAGCGGACTCGTCAAGTTCCAAATTCATGCAACGCGTCACACGCAAGTCCGCTGGCACTCGGTCGCCGGTTTCGATCTGCACCAAGTCCCCGGGCACAACGTTCGTCGCGTCGATTTCCAATTCATCGCCATCGCGAATCACATGGCATCGTGGTGCAAGCATTTCGCGAAGAGCCGAAAGGGAACGCTCGGCCTTCCAATCCTGTACAAATCCAAGAACGCCGTTGAGTAGCACGATCGCGAAAATTGCAATTGCATCGGAAGGTTCGCCGACCAGAAAAGAAACCAGGCCCGCGGCGACCAGGATCAAAATCAGGATATCGGTGAACTGACGCCACAGCACCTCGTACCAGCGGACGGAACCGATCGTCTGAATGGAATTTGGTCCGTATTGTTCCAATCGCCGCGTTGCCTCCTTGTGACTCAACCCAAGTTCAGTCGACGTTGCCAACCGCTCGCGTATTTCGGTATCCGTTTGAGCGTGCGGAACCAATGATTGGCTCGGCTTTGGAACGGGCGGGTTCGAGGCCATCGTGCTCATGGTTGCATCATGGTCGGCAAGGTCACGGTTTCGTGCCTCGGCGGCACGCGAACGATCGGGACAAGTCGCAATCGCTGGACCATCCAAGGTCGCACTCGTTCGTGCGAGATTTCACTTGGCTACCTGTGCATATCAGCACGTTCGAGTTTCAAGGCGCGCCGCTATGGACCGAACCCGATTCTTGCTGACGCGGCTGGATACTCAGACTTGCTTGAATCGCCTTGCATTTTTGGGCAAGCGAATGTCTGGATTGGCCTTCGCCAGCGCGGCGTAAAGCTTGGTTCGGTTGTAGTGGTACGTTTGCGTGAGTCGCATCCGTTCGCCGGATGTGGTGTGCGACACGATCGAATTGGAATTGGATTGCTTTTGATGAGTCTGGTCGATTGCGACAATCTCGTTCAACGGAATCGAGAACGAGGCGGACTCAGAGAGTGGGTCGGAAATCTCAAAACGTTCCGAGTCCACCACCATACGGAAGTTTCCATTTTGGATCCAAAAATAGATGGCGGCGAGTAGCAAGCAAAGCTCAACCAATCCACCGATGATTCTGGCCCAAAAGAAAAGTTGCTCACGCTCCTCGGACGGGGCAATGAGATGACTTGCGGCGAAGTACAACACTAACAAAACGACCATGTTCAGCACCAACGTCATCGACGTCCAACGCTGTCGACTTTCGTAGCGATAGAGTTCACTCATGCGTGGATTTCTTGATGGGATGAGTCGCGGCTTGCGATCGCAAATCGGTATCTGATCGAGAAAAGATGGTGGGGTTTGGGGGCGATCGTCTCACTTGATGCGGCAAAGTTCAAGGCATGGCAATTTGCACGAAAGTGAGATGCAGTGCGTGGTGCAGTTGCCGAATTCGTCACACGCCCACTACGTTGATGTTGGGCAAAATCTACCGAGTGACACTCAATGTCCGAGATCCTCTCGATGAACCAAGCATGACCAAGCATCCACTTCACATCGTTACCGGGGCGGCCGGGGTTGGTAAGACCACCTTCGGCAGAGAATTGGCGAGCAAGTTGTCCGGAGTCCTGCTGGACAGTGATACTGTCACGGAACCGGTTGTTCGAGCCGGACTGGCCGCTGCTGGATTGGAACCGACTGACCGCGACAGTCCGGAATACAAGCGACTTTTTCGCAACGCTGTTTATGAATGCCTGTATCAGACGGCCAGCGACAACTTGGATCACATCAGCGTCGTGGTCGTGGGGCCGTTCACTCGTGAGCTCGGTGATTCCAGTTGGCCCAAACAGATCTTCGAGCGTTTTGGCGTGGAGCCAACTATTTGGTTTCTCACCTGTGATGACGAAGTGCGGCGTCAACGCATCAAAAGTCGGGGCAACCCGAGAGACCAAGCGAAGCTAATCGATTGGTCTCGCCACGTCTCCGATGCCCCACCCGCCAAGCCAGCGTTTCAGACGAGAAATGTCGAAACCTGAACAGAGCAACACAGCGAACTGGCAGCTCGCGTGTCTCAACAGTTGCGTGGGTCTCCATCGCTTCCGGCTCCCGGTACAATGAGATCAATATGATTGAATGCCTCTTCAAACTACGATTTTCAGGTCGCTCAGGTTTTCCCGTGCGTGCATGCCTTGCGTTGATGCTTCTGTTGTCGTTGACGGTTCGTTCCGTCGCGGACGAGCCAAACTTGATCGATGCCAAACGTTGGCGAAGCGAACAGTTGGTGGCAATTGCAGCGAAGGTTGATAAGGCAGAGTCGAAGGACGAACGTCTGGAGTACGAGGCCAGGCAAGCGTGGCTCCGCCGTTGGGAACCAGGAAAAATGCCATCCGCACCGGTGGGTGCTCCAGACGAATCGAGGTTGGTCGAGGAGCCGTTGCTGAAGAATTTGGAACGACCCAAGTCGGTCGATGTAGACGCTTGGCGATCTATGGTTGCCTTGCAGGAACGCTTGGTGTCGGTCGATACAGACGACGAACGCAAAGAGCACCTGAAAACAACCATCAAGCTTGCCAGCCGATTGGAAGCGGAGCTGGTTGAACAATTGTCGTCGGATGAGCGATCGCTGGAGACTTCGGTGGATTGGGTGCTCGCGTACACGCGTTATCGGCTCGGTCGAGCGCTCGCGTATCGTGAATTGCCTGAGGTTCGAGAGGCTTGGCCGATATCTGATCCGGAGAGATACGAATCGGAATTGCAGGCCATTTTTCAGCGACTGTCGGAGCAGACTAATGGCGACCGTCGCGAATTCATTTTGTTGCAAGACCGAATGTTTCGGCGATCCGGCAAGAAGGGGCGAGCACTCGAATTGTTGGAGGCCAACCGGAACGCGATCGAACCGAAATGGTACCTCAAGAAAAGACGCGATCTGCTACAAGAACTTGGATGGGACCGACCCTCTCAAGAAGCTGCCCGACTGTACCTTCAAGCAGGCTACGATGACGAATGATGCTTTCACTTTCCAGCACCGACATCCAGCTTCCTTCTCCGCGACCGCAGGGGTTGGCCAAATACAGCGATCTGACCGAGATGGCTCGTGGTGGCAACGGAGTGTTGTATGTGGCCCACGACCAAATCGTTGGGCGGACCGTAGTGATCAAGATGCTGCTGCCGGAGTATCGGCTGGACCGTGGGTATCGCCGTCGTCTGCTCCGTGAAGCACGGGTGACGGCACAATTGGAACACCCGGGGACGGTCCCGGTGCACGAGATTGGCGAAGACGAAGAGTTCGGAATCTACTACGTGATGAAGCGAATTTCCGGAGAGAATTTCTTCTCCGTGTTACGACAATTCGCAAAAGGTGACGAGAAGGTGACCGCGGCGTTCCCGCTGCATCGGCGAATCGAAATCATCCGGGACACCTGCCAAACCTTGGTGTTTGCACACGCATCGGGTGTAATCCACCGCGATGTCAAACCGGAAAACATTTGGGTGGGCAACTTTGGTGAAGTCACTCTGTTGGACTGGGGGGCGGCCAAGGTTTGGGGCGAATCGGTGATGGATGATGGCCGGTACATGACGTCACCGGTGCGACGAAGGGTGGTCGAGGATGAGCAGGCTGATGAACCGAAGGCAGTCAACCATCAAGCGGAGTACGAGAAGATGCCGACCTTGACGCCCGCGAATCAGTTGCTTGGAACACCGACCTACATGTCGCCTGAACAGATTTCCAACCGAGACATCGACGAACGAAGCGATGTGTTTTCGACGGGAGTGTGTTTGTACGAAGCGATGGCGATCGCGGAGCCATTTCGAGGCAAAGACCAAGAGGAAACGTTTGACAACATCTGCATGCGTCAGCCAACTCCGCCAAGCGAACGCTCCCCCAAGCAACAGATCCCCAAGGAAGCCGATCAAATCGTTTTGAAAGCGATCGCCAAACAAACGGCGAGTCGCTATCAAACGATGCGAGACCTAATCACTGACTTGGATGAATTGCTGCTGATCGTTCGCCAAGGAGACTCCGATTGAACGATCGTTCGCGATCAATCAAACGAGAGACTACGCTTTCGTCTTTCGCCAATCAGGCGGAATAGTCACGGATCGCTGCTAGCGTGACTCGGTAGATGTGGTCGGTCAATCGCTTCATCGTGAACTTGCGAAATTCGCTTTTCGGAATGATCAGCTCGTCGATCTGGCGACCGAATTTGAAGTGCATGCATTGCCCGATCACGCTGGTCGTCAGCATGTTGCGTTCGATGGCCGAAGTATCCGCCGGAAGCATTTCGCTGATCGCGGATCGGAGCGCCATGAACATCGGCTTGGCGAATGCCCGAGCGACTTGCACCGTCGCTTCAGTGGGATCGGAAAACTCCCGATGCATCAATTTGTGTTCCGCTGTCAGCGGTCTTTGTTGACCAAGTGCCAAGTTCAACAGCATTGAGATGATCTCGCGCAACCGATCTTCCGGTGACGTTGACTCGTCCGATGGAGGTCGAATGTCACCCATCACAGAACGATGGGCGTGCTTCACCGCTGCGACGTATAACGCTTCTTTTCCGCCGAAGTGGTAGCGGACCGCGTTCAAGTTGACGTCCGCCAAGGCACAGATGTCACGCAGATTGGCATCCTTCAGCCCCTTGTCGGCAAATTCGGCGGTGGCGGCTTCGATGAGACGTTCGCTGGTGGTCACGTGAGATTCTGCTGTGGTAGGGCGACATGCCATTTTTCAGGCAAACTCCATTTTAATACGCTTGTATGAAAAAAAGAACCGGAGTAGTGTTTTAATACGAACGTATTAAACACGTCGGTTTGACCGGCACGATCCTCCAAGGCCTCGACCCAGGAAAGTTTCATGCCGAAAATGCAAGACCCGAGCCTGAGGACCGAGAACCCGCCTGCTTTGCCCGCTTCGCAGGACAAACCGACTGCCGTTCAGTCCGATCTTGGAGACCAAGACGTCACGAATCCTACGCAAACCAAATCGGGTGGCGGGATCGCGGGGCGGATCATCCCGGTCGTAGTCAATTCGTTTGTTTCGATCGCCATCTTGGGCGGCAGCATCGCGTTGTTCGTCTACATGAACGCGACTCGTGCGGTGCCCGTTCCCCAAGTACGCAAGGCGGTGATTCCTGTCGTCGAGACCGCCATCGTGAAACCTAGCGATGATGGGATTGACTTCGCGGTCGATGGCGTTGTCATCCCGTTCAAGCGACTCGAAGTCCCTGTCGAGGTTTCTGGACGAGTGGAATCCCGATCCGAGAATTGTCGGATCGGTCGATACGTTGCCAAGGGAGAGATGCTGGTTCAGATCGATGCCAAGGAATACGACTTGGAAGTTCGTCGCATCCGAGAGCAACTGAAGCAAGCCGAAGCGAGCTTGGTGGAGTTGGATCTCGATATCGCATCGCGGGAACGGCAAATCGAGATGGCGAAACAGACGTTGCAGATTCGCCGGCGAGAAACGGATCGCATGAGGCAATTGAGCGAGCGCAACGCTGCGTCCACGTCCGAAGTCGACGCAACTCGTTTGTTGGAATTGCAAGCCGACAACAGTTTGGAAACGGAAACGGACAATCTCAAAGTTGCACGAGCCACGCGAACTCGATTGCAGAGCGCCAGGGACTTGTCGCAGGTGCAACTGGAACGTGCGATCGTTGACCAGGAACGATGCACCGTCCGCGCACCGATCGCTGGCATCATCACTCAGGAACCTGCCGAAGAAGGGGTCTATTTGCAACAAGGCGCGACCGTTGCCACTGTGCAGGACGTGTCGACCATGGAAATCCGCTGCAGCCTGAACATGCGACAGATGAACTGGTTGTGGGGCAGCAACCCAAATCAAACCGCCGATTCAAGCACGGCTGACCCAAGCGAGGTGAAGTCGCAATCCGATGCTGACATCTATCGCATTCCGGAAACACCCGTCACGGTCAAATTTGATGTCGACGGAAGTGAATACTCATGGAAGGGCAGCCTCCGATACTTCGACGGAGCCGAAGTGGATCGTTTGACACGCATGGTGGCGTGCCGTGTCTATGTTCACGACCCCGAAGGTCAATCGCAAACGATCACGGGGGCGAGACATGACTCGAGAATCTCGTTGATGACGGGGATGTTCGTCGAGCTTGAGATTCACGCCAAACCGCAAAACAAACTACTCGAACTGCCTGAAACGGCCCTCTACCCAGGCAGCCAGGTTTGGAAAGTCGCCCCGGCGGAGGTTTCGTCCGCGGACACTCAGGTGAAGCCCACGAGTTTCAGCGAACAAACGACAGAATCGACCGACGACACGGAGAAACAGGGGATTCAACAGCAAGGCACGCTGAAACGTGTCAACGTCCGTGTTGCCCAATCGAAGGACGATCAAGTGATTGTCTACGAGAGCGAATCGTTGCGGGCCGGTGACCGTGTCGTTGTCTCACCGCTGGCATCGCCGGTCGAGGGGATCGCCGTCAACCACGGAGGCTCGCGATGAAGTCATTCATTCAGTGGGCGATCTCCAATGGCCCAGCCATGAACATCGTGATGATCGCTGTGATGTTGGTGGGCGCGGTTTGCTTTCAAACGTTGAACCGCGAGACATTTCCTGAATTCGAGACCGACGTGATCTCCGTGTCGGTGGCCTACCCTGGTGCTGCACCGGAGGAAGTCGAGGAAGGGATCTGTCAAAAGATCGAAGAATCGGTCCGGTCGGTTTCCGGCATTCAAAAGGTCACCTCAACGGCATCCGAAGGCGTTGGTTCGGTTTCGATCGAACTTCGCACCGACGTCTCGGATCGAGATCGCATTCTGAACGACGTCCGCTCGGCGGTGGACCGAATCTCGACCATGCCGGAACTTGCCGAAGACCCCGAGGTCAAACTGGCCGAACGAAGCGAGCAAGTGATCAAGGTTGGCGTCTTGGGACCGAAGGACGATAGCGAACAGGCTCACTTGTCGTTGCGAAAGGTCGCCGAAGATGTTCGTGAGGATTTGCTGCAACTTCCCAGCGTTTCGGAGGTCAATCTTTCCGGAGACAAGGACTATCAGATCGACATTGAGGTATCCGAAGATGCTTTGCAAGCGTACGGGCTGACGATCCAGCAGATCGCTGAGGCGGTTCGGCGAGAGAACAATGACACGCCTGGTGGCACCATCCGATCGAAGTCACAAGAAGTTCTGCTGCGTGGTCACAACCGGCGATTGACGGGGGAGGAAATTGCTTCGCATCCGCTGGTCACCCAGCCGGACGGAGCCGTGCTGACGGTCGGCGATCTGTGCACGGTTCGCGACGGATTTTCCGACACGACGGCCGTCAGTGAAGTCGACGGGCATCCCGTGTTGGTGCTGTCGGTGATGCGGAATCCGAATGAAGACCTGCTCGGGATGGTCGACAAGGTCTACGAGTATGTCGAAAGCACAAATCTGCCGCCTGGCTTTCGTTTGCAAACCTGGGGTGATCGCTCGATCGAGGTCCGCGGCCGGATCGATCTGTTGGTCAAGAACAGCTGGCAGGGATTGATTGTTGTGTTCCTGGTGCTGGCCGCGTTCCTAGAACTGCGACTTGCGTTTTGGATCGCGATGGGGATCCCGTTTTCTTTGCTTGCCAGTGCCGCATGGATGCTGTTGACCGGCCAAACGCTCAACATGATTTCCATGTTTGCGTTCGTGATGGCGTTGGGGATTGTGGTCGATGACGCGATCGTGGTGGGTGAAAACATTTACGCGCACCGGCAAATGGGAAAGTCAACGCTGCAGGCTGCGATTGACGGTGCGGTCGAAGTCGTCCCTTCGGTGATGGCGTCGGTGTCGACCACGGTGATTGCGTTCATGCCGCTGCTGTTTGTGTCGGGGATGCTGGGCAAGATCATCTACGTCTTGCCGACGGTCGTGATCGCGATGCTGGTCGTTTCGCTGATCGAGTGCATGACGATTCTGCCGTGTCACTTGTCGCACGTTGACAGCGTGATCTTCCATTTGATGCGGCGTGTGTTTTATGCCGTGAGGTGGATGATGTACCCGCTGATGTGGTTGAATCGATTCGCGTCGGCGGCGATGCAGTTCGTAATCGTTCACCTGTATCGGCCCGCACTCCACTGGGTGATGCACCACCGGGTGATTTTCCTGGCCGGTTGTGCATCGGCCTGGATTCTCGCGATCGGATTGGTCAGTTCGGGGCGTGCGCCGTTCATTTTCTTTCCCAAGCTTGACAGCACATCGATCCGGGCGTCGGTGACGTTTCCCGATGGCACTCCTGAATCCGTGACTGCCAAAGCGGTGCATGATGTCGAGGCAGCGTTCTGGAGAGCGGCTGATCGCATGCAGTCCGATCAAGGCAGCGTGGCGCAGATGTCGTACATCACCGTCGGCTCGCAAACTGGTGACGGGCCACCCGGGCAATCGTCGTCGTCGACCACCGGCAATAGTCACCTCGGCAGCGTCGAAGTGGAACTGGTCGACCCTTCGTTCCGGTCCTACACGAGCGACGAGATATCATCTGCATGGCGTGACGAGGTCAGTGATATACCGGGGATCGACTCGTTGACATTCGGCGCCAGTTTTTCTGGCCCTGGTGGCACGCCGATCGAATTTCGCCTGACGGCGAATCGCGAAGGCATTGAGCATTTGGACGAGGCCGTTGAGCGGTGCAAGGAAAAGCTTGCGGCGTATCCGGGCGTGTTTGATGTTGCCGATGACTCTTCCCCCGGCAAGTGGGAGTTTCGTTTGCGAGTCAAAGACAACGCGGTGGCCACCGGAGTGAAGGCGGCGGATCTGGCGGAAACGGTGCGTGCAACCTATTACGGCCAAGAGGTGATGCGTTTGCAGCGAGGGCGTCACGAGGTGAAGCTGATGGTGCGGTACCCGAAAGAGGATCGTCAATCGCTGGCCAATTTCGATGACTTGCGAATTCGCAGCGACGATGGAAGCGAGCGACCGCTGCGTGATTTGGCACAGGTCAACGTGGTGCGTGGCTATTCCAAGATCGAACGAATTGACCAGCAACGCTGCATCACGATCTCGGCGGACGTGGAAGAAACGACAGGCAACGCTCGCGAGATCGTGAGCGATTTGAAGAGCGGCTTTCTGCCGGAGTTGTTGGCCGAGCACCCTGGTTTGCGAGTTCGTTGGGGCGGCCAACAGGAACAGCAGGCGGATTCGTTCCAAAGCATGGTGGCCGGGTTTGGGATCGCGTTGATGGCGATGTTTGTGTTGCTGGCGTTTGAGTTCAAATCTTACATGCAACCGTTGATCATCCTGGCGATCATCCCGTTTGGCTTGGTCGGTGCGATCGCCGGGCACGCATTGCTGGGACTGCCGATCACGATCTTCAGCATCTTTGGACTGGTCGCGCTGACGGGGATCATCATCAACGATTCGATCGTGCTGGTGGACTTCATCAATCAGCTTCGCGAGTCCGGCGTCAGCGACAAGGAAGCTCTCTTGCAGGCTGGGCAACGACGGTTTCGGCCAGTGATGTTGACGACGCTGACCACGGTCGGCGGGCTGACACCGATCCTGTTGGAAACCTCGTTCCAAGCTCAGATGCTGATCCCGATGGCGACCAGTGTGGCGTTCGGAGAAATTTTTGCGACGATCCTGGTCCTGTTACTCGTGCCGGTGCTGTACTCCGTGTACTTGTCGCTGCCGAACCTGATGGCAATCGAATCACATCCTCCGGAAACGTCGCCGACCACTGCCCCATCCCAACCCCAATTGGCGTCTTAGTGGACGATGGCAGGAGTCCCCCGTAATCGCAAAATCGAGAGGGACTCGTTGGCTCGTCCACTACGGTAGTCGTTGGCAGTGCGTCGCGTTGCCGGTAGGCGTTGGCATTCGACGCCTTTGACACCGGCTAAACGAAGCCGACGGGCTTCGATTGTTGTTCAACGCGGCAGTTGCAGGTACTTGCTGATTTCAGTTCGCTTGCCGTCTGGGCCGGCGATCGAAAGGATCAGGACGGGCCGAGGCATTCCGGTCGCATGATCGACTCGGATTCGGTATCGCTCGCCTTGCTTCAGTATGACTTCCGCCTTTTGACCGGACTCATCATTTGGGCTGTCTTGGATCAGAATCTCGCTGTCTTCGAACTCACCGTTTTGGTTTTGGTCAAAGTACAACGTCGCGTGGCCACTTTGAGTGCGTAACTCCAAGGTGTGTTTGCCGGATGCCGGTGCGATGAGGTCGGTCCGAGTCAATTGGCCGCGAACGGCGACGTTTTGCATTAGACCTCGCAGGTACGGCATTTCGTATTTGCGAAGCAACTTCGAGTCCGGTAGCGTCGCCAAGTCGGGCACCTTTCGCGGCGTCCGACGCCCGATGTTGTACTCGGTCACTTCAACGCGATTGGGCCAATTGTTGTAGAACTGCCACGAGTGTCCATCGACTGGTTCGGAATCGCCACGAACCAGTTCGGCTCGCACACTGAAGGGACCACGGGCGGTCAAGGGACCATCGTACATCGTGTCGGGATTGGGAACCGGATGGAAGTTGGGCGAGTTCAGTTGCCCCGACCAACGACCCGTGCTGTATCGAATCTGTCCGTCGAGCTTGGTCCGGTTTCGGAGCGTGAATTTGATCTGCTCGCCTTCATAGGGTTGGTACAGGCTGACCACCGGATGCGACGGATCTTTCGCGACGGGCGAGATTTCAATCGGCTGCAAAACCGGAAGCGTCTTCTGCTGTGCCACCGCGACTCGGTCTTGAAATTCGGCGAACGAGTGGTCTGACTCGGGGTTCCACAAACGCTCGGCGAGGATTGGAATCCGCGGCATCAGAAAGTGCAGCACGCTGCATTCGTACTGTTCCCAGTACAGCATTTGACCGCCGAGGATCTGGTCGGTTTTCCCGATCCATTCGGCACTCCACTCACCGTCGTCCAGGTTCGGATCCATCGGTCCGCGATCTTCGAACACGGGGCGTCCCGGTTCCCAGTGCATGAAGATGTCTTTGTTCCAACGGTAAATGTCTTTCAATGCAAAACGCTTGCCACCGGTTGAACCGGGGTGAATCAGGCCACCGTAGCCGCCCGTCAGGTACGTCGGTTTCCACGAAGCGTTGATGATTTGGTAACCGTTATTGAGCAGGTCCCATGGTGCGTTGTAAGAACTCTCCCAAGCCATCACGATCACTCGGTCGTCACCGGTGGCCGGAATGAGATCGGTCGGGGCTCCGTGGAAACCTTCCCAAACGAGCAGACGTCGGCCTCGGGCGCGAACCCGTTTGTTGACCTCGGCGAGAAACGGAACCAGTTTACGGCCCGCTCCCGATTCATCGCCGCCAATATGAAAATAGGGCGAACTTTGGAAGACATCAATCATCGCATCGATCAGTTTGCCGATCTTGTCGTAGTTCTCCGGCGAAGCGACATCGGCGTCGTTTTTCCCCCGCGACAAGTAGCCTGATTCACGCAAACGACTGGAATGCCCGGGCAGATCAAGCTCGGGGATGATCGTGACGCCGCGAGCATCCGCGTAGCCGACCAAGTCTTTAAGTTCACTCGTCGTGTAGTGGTGGTTGCCTTTCAGATTGTCCCTGATCGGTGCAAAGGGAAATGTGAAGTGTTGGTTGTCGGTCAGGTGCAGTTGCAAGTAACGCATCTTGTAAAGCCTGCAAAGACGCACGGCATCCTTGATCACGCCGAGCGAATGAGGCGTTCGCGCCACGTCGACCATCAACGCGCGGTAGGAGGCGGTGGGGTGATCTTCGATCGTGACCGAGGGAACTGACAGCGTGTCAGCATCAATCAGTTGCAACAGCGACGATGTTCCGTGCGTGATTCCGACAAACGATTCCGCCGCGATCACGATTCCATTGCCTCCGGCGGTGAGTCTGTAGTTCTCCGCCACGTCTTCTTTCGTTGGGGCGTTGCTCGAGCCATCGCGGTCAGTGTCATTGCCTTCCGAATCATTGCCGCCCGTGGCTGAACAGGACAACACAATGTCGTTGCGTTTGGCTTTGTCCGTACTCGAGATCACCGGCAGACGCAAACTCGTCAGAATCTCCAGTTCGCTCGCGACGACGTTGCCATGGGAAAGCAGCAACGATGAGTGAGCCTCACTCGGTCGCACCAAGATGCGAGAATTTGCATCAAACATGCCGGCTTCAGCGGTCGAATTGAGTTGCATCGACACGGGCGTTGGTACGATGACTGGCTTCGGCGCCGCTTGATAGTCTTCACCGTTGATGCTGCGAACGACTGATCGCATCCATTGATCCAGTTCCTTCTGCATGCGAACCAGTCGGTCCCGCTGCTTCGGATCGCCGGACAGGTCATGCTCCTCCATCGGATCATCGACCAAGTTGTATAGCTCGAACTTCTTGCCGTTGATGCGGTGAAGCTTCCAAGGCCAATCGTTCCAGGCGGCGTGCCCGGTCGTTTTTGTTTCGGCGAACTGTGGGAACTCATCGACATCCTTTTGCATTCGATGAGCATTGTGCGGCAGCGGTGCACCTGCCTGCTGCTTTTCCATGATGGCTTTCAAAATTCGGTCGCTGTAGGTCAGTTGGCCTTGTTGGAACTGATGCCAGAAACCCATCGGCTGATCACGTGACGTGGACTCACCGGCGATGATTGGGGTGATGTCGATTCCGTCGAGCGGCAGAGTGGGCCCGGTGGTGGAATCTGGATCAACGCCTGCCATCGACAGCAGGGTGGGGTAGATGTCGCACGTCCAAGCAGGCACGTCGGTTCGGCCGCGCAGATCACGAGCGGGCCATTCGATGATCCCTGGAACCCGCAGCCCACCCTCGTAGATGCTGCCTTTTTTCTCGCGGCCGCCTGACGTCTCCACGTTCAGCCCACCGTTGTCGCTGCAGTACCAAAGGATCGTGTTGTCTTCGATTTTCAGGTCGCGAAGCTGTTTCCGCAGGCGACCGAGTTGTTGGTCGAGCAGCGTGATTTCTCGATAGTAGCCCGCCTGCTTCTCACCCGTGTAGAGCGGCGGTCCGTCGGGGACTTCTTGGTGCGGGTCATGCGGCGACGGAAACCAAACGGTCAGGAAAAACGGCTGATCGCTGGCGCTATGTTTGGTGACGAAGTCGATTGCGTCGTCCATGGCCAGGACCGAGCCCTTGCCCTGGCGGTGTTCGATCTTTCCGTTGCGACTGAGATAGGGATCGTTGTCGTAGAAATTCAAACCGACGCACCATTCATCGAATCCCATCCCGCTGGGGTTGCACGGCGAGCCCGGCTGTCCCGAACCCAAGTGGACTTTGCCAAAGATCCCGGTCGCGTACCCGGCGGCCTTCAGCGATTCAGCAATGGTTTGTTCCTGAGGCCGCAGGTAGCGTCCGTGATTGGGGACCTTGGAACGGATCGGGTTGCGGCCAGTCATGACGCTGGCTCGAGTCGGTGAGCATACCGGTGCGGCCGCGTAGAATCGGTCGAAAACAAACCCGGCTTTCGCCATCGCATCGATCTCGGGCGTTTGGACAAACGGATGCCCGTTGTATCCGACGTCGCCCCAGCCTTGGTCGTCGGCCATCACCAAAACAATGTTGGGCTTCGTGTTGGCGGGTGTGTGTGGCGACTGAGCTGCCGTATGCAGCACGGGTGCGAACAGGCACACCAACGACACCACCAACCAAGCCGGATTTCTAGTCAACGTCATTCGATTCATCGTTCAAAACTCTTTGGCAGCGGATTTCAAGTTGGATGTGTGAACAGAGGGCGAGTTGGTGACCAACCAGTCAACCGCCTGCGACCAGAACCGTTGGTAGTCTTCCCAGTAGACGAAGTTGCATCCCCAGTGCGGCGCAGGGTCGGAAGTATACGCCAATACTTTTCCCTGACCGAATAGTCCGACCGCCAGCAAGGGATCGTTCGTCCCGTTCCATGTCGCAAGGACCTCGCAGTTTTCTCGCGGTTTGACAATGTTGTAACCAAGGATCGGAGGCATGGTCTCGAGGTCCACGTTGGCGAGGATCGGATGCTCCGTGGCGACGGTTGATCCGGTGAAGCCTTCGGTGCTCTCCCGAAGGTCCTCAATGTCGAGGCAAGTGACGGCAAGATGTCCTTTAGCCCGGTGCGTCCCCAGCCTCCTTTGCCCATCTCACCGTTTAAGCTGAGCCAACCGCCAAGAAACATTGCGTGGTCGTGTTCCGCGCCATCACAGGCTGGAAGGCGATGCCACTGATTTTCCGCTTGTTTGTGCACAATCCTTCCAGGAAGGCTGGTAAGTGGTGCCGGTTGTGTCTGTTCGTCTGTTCACAGGGGCTGTGCTCAATATGCCAGAAACATTGCGACGATGAGTTCCATGAAAACGTCCGGTCCAGCCAATCGCACACGCATGCTGGGGCACCAAAGATTCTGAAATACCCTCCACCGACGAGCACTGCCGACATCATGCCGCATTGGTTTTGCAGAATCACCTGTGTGGTGATCCTGTCGCTCGGAATCGTATCGCCCGCTGCGGCGATGCAGATCTTCGTCAAAACGCTGGCTGGAAAGTCAATCACGCTGGACGTTGAGCCCAGTGATTCCATCGAGAACGTGAAGGCAAAGATTCAAGACAAGGAGGGCATTCCCCCGCTCAGCAGCAACTGTTTTTTGCTGGCAAGCTGTTGGAGGATGGAAGGACCTTGTCGGACTACAGCATTCAAAAGGAGAGCACGCTGCATCTGGTAGTGAGTGTTGGCGGCGGCCTCACTCCCGATCGACGTTGGAAGTGGCGCGAACATTGGACGATTGCGCCAACGGTTCGAGTGGATTGGATGCATGAGTACCTGGATATTAACGCGGTCGTTTCAGGGGTCAGCGACGGAACCGCGTTTGCGTCACAGGCTTCCGATTTCGGCCGCGACTGGGCATTGGTCAATGTTGGATTCAGCGGCAACCGAGGCCAGCACTGGTCCGTGTACGCGGGCTACGATTTGCAACTGAACGAGCGCCTGGACTTGCACGTTGCCAGTGGTAGCATGGTCTACCGTTGGTAGCGACGCTGTGGTTTGCAATGCACCAAACGTTTGAAGGCGGTGGGTGGGAATCACAGGTTGGAAGCCTATGCCACACTATGGGGACCAGGAGAAGCAGGTTTTCTGCTCGGAGAGTGGCCAGAGTTGGGTGGCAGCTTCTTGGTTCAGGGCGAGAGGTTCGAGCGGGCATTCCCCGACGGGGCCGACTGTTTCGGCTCTTTTGGTTGGGCCGTACAATGCTTGAGGTTTCAGACCTTCTTCGGTGGCGCACATGACTTCGGGCCACGAGCCTCTCTCGGCGGATTGGGCGATGAAGGGTGAGATCAATTTCCACAGCAACTTCATCGGCAAGCTGGCGGTGTCGTTGAGCAAGTTGGTTCGCGATGCACCGGGATGACAAACCCGAACCTGAACGTGCTTGCCGGCCGCTTCCACGCGTCGCTGAAGCTCATAGGCGAACATCATTTGCGCCAGCTTGCTCTGTGCGTAGGCGTTCCAAGCGGTGTAGTTTTGGTCGAAGTTCAGATCTTCGAATTGAATTTTCTTCAGCCCCATTTTGTACGCGTTGCTGCCGACGACCACGATGCGGCCACGCGATTCTTCGATGCGGCCGAACAGCAAACCGCACAGCAGGAAATGACCGAAGTGGTTCACCCCGAGTTGGCTTTCAAAGCCGTCCACGGTGAGTTCTTGCTTGGCCACTTGCGCGATCGCAGCATTGCAGATGAGTGCATCGATTTGAGGAACCGTGTCGAGTAGTTCCGATGCCGCTTCTCGCACGGAATCCAGCACCGCCAAGTCCAAACGCACGAAGGTAACCTCGACGTCGCTGCCGAATTCCTGTTTCAAGGTCTCGATGGCTGCGGCTGACTTGTCCGCGTTTCGGTTCATCATCACGACTTTCGCACCCTTGGTCAGCAGAGTCCGAGCCGCCTCGAATCCCGCACCTGCGTTGGCACCGGTGATGACATAGGTTTTGCCTTGGAGCGAGCCGAGTCGCTCGGGAGTCCAGCCTTGAGGGCCAAATTGTTTTGCAGTGGTCATTGTTTGGTCTCTGTTTTGATGCGCGACGTTGAAAAGGTGTTTGAAGGTGGCTATTGAGGCTGCATCAACTGGCGAATCGTTGATTCAAACGTGCGATAAAAGTCGACTTGGTGGCCACGGAATTCATCTTCTTTCATGAGCGTGGAGACTTCCTCTGAAGGGTGAGCAAGCGGCCAAAGTCCGGCGATCACCGCGTGATGCTGAATGATGAATTCTTGAACGGCAGCAGCCGACATTTCTGGCCGCACGGATTGCAAAGCCGCCGAACATCGTTCGAGCGGTCCAAGGAGTGATAGCTTGAATTCGCGGAGAAAGTCGGTTGTCAAATTGCGTTCCAGCACGGAGGCCAGAACGACCGTCAACCGACAGAAACGGTTGCGGTTGCGAATCGCCTCGGTCAGCGATTTCGCGATTCGTTTTGGCGTGGGAGAACGAAGTCGCTTCAGGCGGCTTTCGACGTCGAGCAACCAATCGTGGAGTTCCGCGCGGTAGAGGCAAATGAAAACCTCCTCCTTCGTGCTGAAGTAGTGGTACAGGCTTGCTTTGCCGAGTCCCGCTGTCGCAGCGACGTCTCGCATCGAGATGTCCGCGAGATCCTTTTCATCAAAGAGCGTGGCCGCGGCCTCCAGGATGGTGGCTACACGCTCCGCCTTCTGGCCTGGTTGTCGAGCCCTTTGCCAGCTCATCGGCAGATCCTCCTTCATTGACATTGATAGAATCGACCGTCGGTCGAGTGTTAGTCGACCGTCGGTCGCGTGTGCAGTCATCCGAACAAAATGACAATGCAGCGTCAAGACCGCAAGGACGCCAAAACAGAAATTGCGTACACCACCATCGGTTCAACACATGGAGATCGCGGCACTTGTTTCGAGTGTTCCCAAAGGCATCGGCTCTGATCCGACTCACCTATCCGCGAATCGGGGGCGTGCCGATTCGCTTCCGCCGCCCCTTTCGGCGTTTCAGCCCATCTCAAGCCAGCGAGAGTTACGCGTTCGGCTCGGTGCTGTCCGCTCCCCGCGGATCCAAGAACACTGAGCTGAGGAGTTGTTCAAGCTGCCAGACAAGTCAGCTTTGGAAACAAAGATCGCCGCTCCGGTAGCGATCTATCGCAAGATGCCAGAGCATCAATTCGCTGAGTCCACCAGCTTTCTGCTGCAGGAAATTCGATCTCGCTCAAGATTCAGAGAGAAAAGAAGCGGGAGAACCAGGAAAGATTAGTTTCTGATGAGTGAAGATTCGCGTTCTTCAGAAGACCTTTGGGGGAACATTGATCTTCGCTAATGAACACCAGTGGTTTGTCACAGATGAAAGTTAAGGTTAATCGTAGTGGCCTCGTCCACTACCCTGAAAATAAGTCGCGACAGACCATTGGTCAGAGAGGCAATTTCAGTGGCGAAGGACGCTGCGTCGACGAACGAAAGTGCGCCGGATCGGCCGTGTTTCGACATGACCTGGTATGACAGTGTTGCAAGTGGCGTGGACTATCTTTCAACCCGACGCGCGTAGTGTTTGGTCCGGATTGGCGGTCATTTGGAACTGCGAAAAGAATAAGTTGAAGTTGGTGCACTGTCGATTGTTACGCGGGTCCGTTGCGGCGGAGGAAAGTATCGTCGTCGGTTTGTTCAGCGTTGAGCTGCGATCCTTGATTGTTGGTAGGGTTTGCGGAGCCACTGGTCACCAGGCTAGAAACAAACATTTTGAACTTCTCAAACCAACCGTTGGGATTCATGGCGGTGTTGGATTGGGACGAGCCTTGTGAGTCGGATTCGCTTGCCGAGGCGGGACGAGTGAACGTGTCGTTAGTGGTTTGGGAGACGGTTTGGCTGAGCGTGGAGTCGCCGAGAGCGGCTCCGGTCCGGACAATATCGAGCGGGTCGAGCGAGTGGAGGTCGTAGCGTGGGGCGTTGACCGTGGTTTGTTGGCCAAGGCGGTTGCCTGCATTGGTCAACTCGATGTCAGTTCTTGCGGTGAAGCTGCTGTTGCCGTCCACTTCGACCGATGAACTTGGCGATTGGCCGATGCTGCCGTTAATGGCGGTGGCGGTGAAGTCGCCGGTGGTTTGCACATTGCCGAACAGCAGGTCGCCGACGGATTGACGGATGGTGCCGTTGTCGGCGAGGAGATTGACGATTCCGGCAAAAATGTTGCCTTCGTTGTCGAAGATTACATCGCCGTTGGCAGCAACCGTCGTTTCGCCGTCGACTTGGATGGTGGTGCCAGGATGTTGAGTCATGTCGCCGTCGGTGGAGGTTGCCGTGAAGTCACCACCGGCGTCAACGTTGCCGAATGTAAGTCCACCGTGGCCGTCGACGATGTTGATATCGTGGCCGGTGGCGTTGACGGGGCCGACGAAGTCGTTGTTGGTTCCCGCTAGGTTGATGTTGCCGCCAGCGTTGATTGTGGTTGTTTGGTCGACGGTAATGGTGCCGGTGGAGGATTGGGTGACGTCGCCGAGGGCGTCGAGGTCGAGGTTTCCGGTGGCGGTCAGATCATGCAGGTTGACGTCTCCGGTTTTGCTATCGAGTTTGACATTGTCGCCGGACAGGTTGTTGACGGTCAGGTCGCCGGTCGTTTGGGTGATGTCGACATCACCGAGGGCGTTGATCGTGCCGGTCGTGCTTTGCGTGAAGCTGTTGTGGACGGTGAATGTGTCGTCGACGTTGATTGAGCCGTCATGTTGCGTGAAGTCATCGGCGGAGAAGTTTCCGGCGGTCACTGTTCCGCCGTCTTGCGTGTAGGTGTCGACATCAAGGCTGCCGTCTACATTCAGCGTGCCGCTGTCGACTTGCAAGTTGCCGCCAAGCAACGAGTCGAGCTCAACTGGGCCGTTGACCGTGTTGTCAAACGTAGGCGTAACGCCTTGCGGGATGATCACGTTGGCGACGTTGGCGAGGTCCGGAATGGCTCCGCCCGCCCAGTTCGATGGATCGTTCCAATCGCCAGTCACTCCGCCGATCCAGGTGACTGTGCCGAGACGCGTGATGCTGCTGGTGGTGTCATCGGCGAAGGTGATGTTGTAATTTCCGCCGCCATTGCCATCGTTGATCGCGATGTTGGATGCCGCGAGCGTTTTGTTCGTGCCGACGTTTTTGTCGTCGTAGGTCAATGTGATCGAGGCAACGCTATCGCTGGCGATACCAAGTGCATCGGTGAACGCCTGAAGTTGCGTTGCAGTGGCCTCGATGTTCGTGTTGCCGTCGTAAACCTTGGTGACAGACGGTGCGGTGATGGTCACGTTTTTGGGCGTGATCACGCCATCGTTTGCGGTGAAAGTGCTGCCGCCGGATAGGTAGTAGTTGTTGGCGTCGGTGCCGCTGAGTTCCAGGTTGCCGACGGTGTAATTGAGACTGGTGCCCGCGTTGGGACTGGCGTAGTTGCCTTGGCCGTTCAGCGTATATGAATCGCCCGCAACGCTACCAGTTTGGTCGAGCGAGATATTGGTCATCAAGTCGTTGCTGTCGTAAGCTTTGGTGACGCCGGAGGCACTGACGTTGATGGCGGCACGATTGACGGTGTGGTTACCGACAATGTTGAGATTATTAGAGAAGTTTCCGCTGGTAGTCTCAATGTTTTCCATGGCGAGCGCGAATGCACCAACATTGGTGTGATTCGAGGTGCTGAGCGATGAACCGTCGAGAACAAGGTCGAATGCAGCGGTGCCGCCGACGCCGTCATCGAATTCGTAGCGACCGTTGGCGGTGGAGGTTGGAGTCAGCGTGTGGATGGTATTGCCGTCGTCCATGTATCTGGCGGATAGCAGCTGCAGGCCAAGCAAGTCGCCGTAAGTGGAATCGCTGTTGTCGAACCGAACGAGCAGTTGATCAGCGGGGACGATGGTGTAGTCGCCGGTGTCGAACGTGATGTCGTAGTTGGTGGAACTCAAACCGCTGGCGGTCAAGGCGTCTGCGTAGGTTCCTGCTGATTCTTCGGTTGTCATTCCACTTCGTGTAATCGACAACGTACCGGTCAATTCGGAACTGCCTTCGCCAGCGACAAATCCAGAGTAGCTGGCTCCAACGTAACCCGCCACGTCGTCCTTGGTTACGAATTTGGCATCGTTGTTCGCTGTGATTGTAAGAGGCGCTGGCGTGATGTCGGCAGTCAGCCCGGTTGGTTGATTGATGCTGTAGTTGTTGGCATCGTCACCAGTTAGCGTGAGTCCATCGACGACGATGGACTTGGACGAACCCACGTTCTTGTCGTCGAAGCTGGCGATGGCTGAGCCTTGCACTTCCACGTCGTCGGCACCGAGGGCCGCGACCGTTGCCGTGCCGCTGAGTGTTGCTTTGGTGGTCGCATCGTAGATCTTGTCGTTGCCTGTCAGGCCAATGACGTTGATGGCCAGAGGCGTGATGTCGGCCGACGAATTATCCGTTGTGCTGGCGAGGACGTAGTTTGCCGAGTCGGTACCGGTGAGGTTCAGACCGGTGATGTTGACGGTTTTGTTCGTGCCCACATTCTTGTCAGCGAAGAGGGCGGATCCGCCGATGGTGACCAAATCATTCGCCACGACTCCGCTAGCGGTGGCGTTCATTTGGGCTGTGGTGTTGCCATCGTAAACCTTGTTGTCGACGACGATAGGTACGGAGATCACTTTTTGGTTGACGGTCAAGGTTCCGTTGGTGTAGCCGCCAATGGCATAGCCCAGTTGGTCGGTCCCGCCCGAGGGAGTCAAGCTGTGGTCGCCCGCGATGTAGTTGCCGCTGGTCGACTGGGCACCGCCAATGGCGATAGATGGTGCGACGCTAAAAGCTTGTGCAACCGAGTCGCCGTTCTGCGAGTGAATGGAGGTCGTCAATGTGGGGGCGGTGCCGTAAGTGCTCGTCGCTGTGTCGGCGACGACGGTGGTGGAGGGTTGTTCGCGATAGACTCCGAATAGACCGGTGCCAAGAGCCAATGTGTAGTTCGTGGCGGATTCGTCGCTGTTGTATCGGAAGCGACCACTGCCGCTGGTCAGCAGGTCGGTTAGTCCCAGGCTGTCGTCGATGCTGCCGGTGTACAGGGTGGCTCTTCCGTCCGTGCCGACGGAAATCGACGGTGAATTGTTGAGGACGAGGTTGCCTCCTGTCGCGGTTCCAGCAGCCGTGGCTCGTCCGGCGTTCAATCGGATCGCGGAATCGGTGGCGTTGGTCGTGGTGATGTCTTCCGCGATTGTCAAATCGCCGGACTGGGTTGCTAGGTTCAGCGTTCCGTTGGCGGTGATGCCAGTCTGCGATCCTACGACGCCCACCGTGAAGGTTCCAGCGTTGACGAAATCCACGTTGCCCAGCAGAGTGCCTGATTCACCACCGGCGAGGGTGCCGACGGAGTTTGACGCGTTACTAAGGGTGAAGTTGCCGGTTCCTTGCAAGGCGAGGTTGTCGGTCGCAATTGCAGTGGTTTGAGTCGCGTTGCCGGAGGCGTCGAGCGTGATGGTGTTGCCGGAAGTCGTCGCGAGCGTTTGGTTGATTGCGACGTTTCCGCCATGGATGATCACGTTGCCATCGAGGCTGGTCGCACTGTTGACGGTGATTCCGGATGTGTTGTTGGACTTGCCGAGCGTCAGACCACCAAGTGTGCTAGCGAAGCCGTAGGTGCTGTTCAGGTCACTGGAGAAGCTAGTGCCGCTAGGTTCAATCGTGACGGTTCCGGTTCCGGAAAAACCGCTGGTTAGCGGAGCGGTATTGTTTTGGAAGATGATGGAGCCGCCTGTCACAGCGGTGTTGCCGGAGTAGGTGGCTAGGCCCGATGCGGTGAACGTGCCGTTGCTCAATTTTTCCAAATTGCCGGTGCCGGAGATATTGCCGGCGAAGTTGGTGGTTGTGCCATTACCACCGGTGGTGAGAGTTGACGTGTTGAGGAACAGGTCGCCGCCCGTGTTGCCGCCGCCTGCGAGAGAACCAATTGTGAGGTCGGAGAGCAGGTTTAGGCTTGTGCCGGTGACATTGGCGAGCGTGACGGCGGAGCCGTTGCCGAGCGCAGACGCATTGCTGGTTTCCGTCATGCCACCATTGATGGTTGTCGCGCCGGTGTAAGTGTTTTCACCGGATAGACTGAGTTTGCCGGAACCTGATTTCGTCAGACCACCGCTGCCCTTGATGATTCCAGCGTACTGAGTTGTCGTGCCGGTGGCGACCTCGATCGCTCCGTCATCGTCACCGAGTTCGATGCCGCGATTGCTGTTGAGCGTCGTGTTGCCGGTGACTAGCAGCGTTCCGCCGTCGAGCGTGAGTTGCGATTCGGTGGGACTGGACGGTGCCGCGCCCAGGTTGGCGTCGGAGGCAATCGATAGCTTGCCGCCGGAAATGGAAGTGGTGCCGGTGTACGTGTTCGTTGCCGAAAGTACGAGTGTTCCGTCGCCGTCTTTGTTGAGCGATGCATTGGTGCCAGAGATCACGCCCTCAATTTCGCTTGCCCCGCGAGTCGTGATGTCTAGGACCGCGTCGGTTGCGATCGCGATGGCTTGTGTGTTGAGCGAATCAGTGTCAATGGTCAGGTTGGTCAACGCGTTGTTGCCGCCGACACTGCCGCCAATTGTGACGTCGCCAGTGGTATCGGTTTGAATCGTCAGGTCATGCGCTCCGTCGATTGTGCTGGTCGCTTGGATGTCGCCACTGTTTGTGGTGGTCAGCGCGAGGGCGGTGCCCAGTGTAATGGCACTACCGAAGGTTTGATTGCCAGACGTTGTGATGTCGTCACCCAGGTGCGCAAGTCCGGTGATGTCGAACGAAGATGCTGTGATGCTGGCGGAAGTTTCAATGGCCCCATTGACGGAAATGTCACCGAGTGCCGCGTTGCTGCCGACGGCTCCGTCGAATTGCACACTGCCAGCCGTTGAGCTTGTTCCGCTGACTCCGACGGAAAACGCGTTCCAGGTTTCATCGCTGAGGCTGTTCCAGGTCAGCTCGTTGAATGCATTGCCAAAGCGAATCGTCCCGTGCGGTTCGCTGTTGTTGCCATCGGATGCACTGTTCACGCCACCATCGTTGAGCTGGAATGTGTCACCCACGATAGCCTTGGTCATGGTGCCGGCGCCAAAGAATCCGGGGCCGGCACCGTTGAGTCCGGAGTAGGATTCAATCGCGAAGTCCTGATCGAAACCGTATCCATTGCCGTTCATGCTCACGATACTGAAGGCAAGGTTTTCAACAGATTCGCTGAATGTGAGTGTTTGAGAGCCTGCGTATTGCAGTTGAATGAGATCGGAGGTTGATGGTCCGTTGGCAACACTGGAACTTACGTACGGGGATTCGCCTGCAAAGGTGGCTCCACTTCGCCCTGTCCAGTAGTTGGTCCCGCCCGACGTTTGGATTCCGTAGATGCCCTGAGGGTTGTGGTATGTGACCGTGATCTCATCAGCACCGACGGTGATCGTGCCGGTCGCTGTGTTGGTGTTGGAATCCCATGTCGTCCAATCGACCCAGTGATATACGTTGCTGGGCGTGATCGTGGCGGTAAGATCCCACTGATTCGCAGCGCTGTCGGAATCAACGGTGGAATGGAACAGGATGTCGTTTTGGATCGTTGAAAAATTCGTATGGGCACCGACCACAACCGGGCTGTTATAAGTTTGGATACCGGTGGTGTTGATGGCTCCACCGTTAATGCGGATGCCGCCACCAGCGGTGACACTCAGTTCGGATAGAGCTTTGCTGGTTCCGGCCGCTCCATCGAATGTGACACTGCCGAGTCCCGCATTGATGGTGAGCGATGTGGGATTCAGATTTGTTTCGCGGACGTAGCCCAAAACGGAGTATTGACTGACTTGTGTTGCGTCGAAAGACGTGGTCGCGGAGAGGTCGTTCCACAGTCCCTCGGTGCCAAAGAATTGACCGTAGCGTTCACCATTGGAAGCGAGGTTGCCATTGGGTTCGCCACTGCCGAAGTTCGAGTACCATCCTGGCAGTGCGCTGCCGCCGTCGCTGCTAGATTGGGTAAAGAACGCTTGGCCCTGTTCGGGGCCGTCCGCCCAGGTCCAAGCGTATGAACTAGCTGGGGCGGCTCGATAGGCACCAATCCAGGCACCGCGATAGCCGGCTGAGATTCCGGCGATGGCGTTTTCAAGTCGCGACGTAATCGTTACCAGGTAGCTGTCGCCAAGATTGCCGCCTCCATCAGTTCCATTCTTGGCATCGTTTCTCGCCCAGTCCCACGCATTCGATTGTCCGTCCGGTCCATCAACGTAAGTGTAGGCGTTGCCCGAGTTCAACAATCCGTTCAAAGCGATGTCGCCGCCACCTGAATCGAGAGTCACCTCATTGAGGTTGGCGAGAATGGCTTCGCCGTCGATCGTGATGTCGCCACCATCGGTGGTGATCGATTGAGCGTTGTTGCTGCTCAGGTAAACGTCGCCGCCAACCTTGACGGTTTCGCCACCGATCGTGAGCGTTTCGCCATTGCCGAACCTCACGGCGCCGCCACTGGTTGCGATGACATCGGAGAAGACCGTATTGATCCCGTCGCCTGAGTTGTCGGCATCAGCCCACGACTGGATGGATTGGGAACCGTTGGTGGTGGTCAGATCTGCGTCTTCGTGGAGCACGACGTGGCGATCGGCTTTCAGCAGTGTGCTTGTGTCCGCATTGCCGGTTCTTGTCACTTCGCCGTGCAGATTCAAGTCGTTGCCGCTCACTATGCTGATGTCGCCGAGGACACTGATCGGAGTCGTGACGTCGACGTTTCCGGACGCTGCTGAAAAATCGATTGCGCCCTGGACAGCCAATGAAGTGGCATCGATTTGCAGGGTGGATGCGCTGGTGACCGTTAGGTCGGACGAAAAGTTCTGAGCGCCGGTGGTTGCGATTGCGTTGCCGTTGACCGAGATGACGCTGCCAGTCACGTCAAGCGAGGCGAGTCCTTTGCTACCCCCAATGCCGCCGCCAAAATCGACGTTGCCGGTGGTGGTGACGGTCAGAGGCGAAGCGACGGCGTTGGATTCTTTGACGTACCAATCCAAGGAACTCGACGTTCTGTTTAAGTCGTTCCAATTGCCTGCTGAGCCGGTGAACTGGTGGGCGCTTTCGTTTTCCGTGTTAGACGCCCCGATTTCGCTTCCAGTCCAATTATTGGGCTCGCCGGGATTCCAGTTGTTGAAGAGGTCATTCTGTGGCGTGACGCCCCCGGCCTCGTTTTGCAAGGCATAAATCAATCCCTGCCCATCGTCCTGCAGCCCTTCTGGGCCCGTCACCCATCGCCATGCATCGTCGGTTCCGATGCCAGTGACTCGCCGTCCGCCCAGCCATGATTGTTGATAGTTGACAGCGAATCCGGCGATCGCGTTCTCCAATCGAGACGTGATGGTGGCCAGGTAGGTGTCGCCGGCCTGATCACCGGTGCCTGACGCAGCGGCACTGACCGCATTGGTCCAGGAACCCACGCTGTTGACACCTTCGTAAGTGTTCCCTGAATTGACAACGCCGCCGAACTCAATGTTGCCGCTGCCTGCGTCGACGGTCAAACCGTTTGGATTGGCGACAATGGTTTCCCCGTTGATGGTGATGTCGCCACCGCCAGTTTCCAACGTTTGTGCTGCCAAGCCGTTCACGTACAAGTCGCCGCCGACCTGGACTTCTGAATCACTGAAGGTTGCTGTGTTCCCGTTGCCGAATGTGAGATCGCCGCCATTGGTGTTGATTGACCCGCCAACGATATTGATTCCGTCACCGGAGTTGTCCTGGTCGGCCCAGAATTTGACGTTCAATCGGTTCGCGTTCGCGTTTTGACTCGCATCAATGACCACGCCTGTGGAAAGCGAAATGTGACGATCGGCAACCAATGTGAGCGTCGCATCGCCAGCCATTGCGCCGGTAATGATGTCGCTGACGATTGAGATGTCGCCCTCATCGGTGCCATTGCTAACGCTGCCGACTGATACATTGTTGTCAGCGGTATTGACTGTGACACTGGTTCCCGAGTCCAAGGAGCTGACAATATTGAGAGCTGCAATCTCATCGATGACGTAGTTGAATGGGTCGATCAGCCAAAGGCCACCGCTGCCATTGGGGGAACTCGCGTCGACGGAAATTTGGTCCGTTTGAATGGTCGCACCGGACGTCTCGATGTTGCCTCCGTTCCCAAACAGTTGTCCCGCTTTGGCTAGCAGCGTTCCTGAAACGCGGGTGATGGAATCGGGATTGAGGATGTCTGACCAAAGAACGATCTTGCCGCCGTCACCAGACTCTGTTGCGGAGGCATCGATCGTTGCCCCGGTTTCCATTGTGACCGTGGTGGCTTGCGTCATTGTGCCGCTACCCTGCCAGTCGCCACCGACAAGGACTTCGCCGCCACCGTGTGTACCGGTGGCATCGATCGTCGAATCGACCGCCAGCGAAATTTCATCCGCTTCAAGTTGAACGTGTCCGCCTTGTGAGCCGCTGGAGCTAGCCGACGTTGCACGTTGGGCGACGATCGTTCCGTCGTGCAGGAGCTTCCCATTCGGGTTGACCAGATAGACGTTGCCACCACTCGTTGCCGCACCGGTGGCTCGTACCAAACCCGTGTTCTGGATCAGCCCGGCTGTTGGGCTGATTCCGCGTTCAAGCGTTGCCATGGATGGCTGGCTGTAGGTAACACCGTTGTCCAGCGTCACTCTACCGCCGGAAGACAAGGTGATATTGCCACCGTGGCTTTCGATCGTTCCGTTGTTGGCAATGTCGCTGGCAATCAGATGAGCCCCACCGCTCCCGGTGACGATCGTACCGTTGTTGACAATTCCGCCCGAGCCCTCGCCGCGTGTGAACGCGAGTTCCCCGCCGTTCATGAAATCTTGATTGGTGACATCAAATGTCGACGCGGTGAATCCGTTTGTATTCACCATGCCGGAACCCGACACGACGATGCCGGACGGATTGACCAGGAACACGTTGCCATTGGAGTTCAATGTGCCGGCGATCGTCGACGGCATGTTGGGTGTCGTGACTCGGTTCAGGATGGATGAGCTGGCGTCGGGAAGATTGAAGTTGGCCGCGTTGGCGGCGCCAACGTTGAACGAGTCCCAGTTCACGATCGCGCGGTTGGTAGCCGCATTCACGTTCATGACGGATCCAGCTTGTGAAATCGCGGCTTGTCCAGCGACGACGTCGGCCCCGGTTGGTAACTGCGCGGATGCTGTGCCGGCAGTCACGCCGATTGAACAAACCGCCGCGAACAAAACTGCTCGCTTTCGGTTGCCGCTCCAAGAGAGAGTGACGTGTGTGAAACGTGAGTTCGTTGTCCGATGACCTTGAAGAGTCATTTTCGATCCTTGAATTTTGTGCCCCAGTCCTCCTTTTTCAAGAAGGTTCAGTTCATAAACTGTTCCCGATGTTTTTGATTTGTCATCTAGGTGCTCCTGCCGGATAGGTGAAATCAGCGAAGTTCACTGAACTGCACCGGTTGTATCGGTGAAGGTTTTTTAACTAGAAATGTTCAAGTGAAACGGCACACGGTGTAGTGGTTGCAGTCAATACAACCAACAATTTCCGCACTGGTCCGCGGGTGATTCGAATCACGTTGCTTCAGCACACAAGTTCTCTCTGCCGCTGAGTCGATCGTTGCTGATGAATACGGGAGGCGTTGGCTTGAAGGATCGAGCTGACAAGTTGCCTTCTGAGGGGCAATTCAGGGATGGTGTGATGAATCGTACGACTGTGCGGGTCGCAATGGCGATCGGTGTTCTGGGGCTGGTGTGGTTGTCTTGTGGTAGCAAACTCCAAGCACAAAACTACGAAGCGTACAAGCCGCTGGAACTTCCCGTACGCCCGGGCAAAATTCCAAAGGTCGACTCGAAAGCGGACTTGCCAGCCCCTGTTGAAGATGACCGCGTGCTGGTTCGAGAGTTGGAAGCGGTTGTGATAGTCGATCATGGCGACAAAATCGATCAGTCGTCCGCAATCGATTCCCTCGTTGGAATCCACTACGACTTCGACGAGACCGACTCACTGGTCTACAAGCAAGCAGTGCGTGGAATTGTGCAAAACGCGATCCGAAAGCCAATCACACTGCGACGAATCAATGAACTTTCGCGCGGCATCATTGAGCAATATCAAAAGTGCAAGCAGCCGATCGTGGATGTTGTGATACCAGAGCAACGGATCACCGGCGGAACGCTGTATCTGGTTGTGACCGAAACTCTCATCGGGCGTGTGATGGTCAAAGGCGGGCAACACTTTGATTGCCAACCCACTTCGCGGTGGATTCAACAAACACGCCGGGGAAATCGGCTGTATGAACCACACATTGAAAACGATTTGTTCTGGATGAATCAGAATCCGTTTCGGCGAGTCAGCGTGGATTTTGAGAAGGGCTCCGCCGCGGGAACCACCGATGTGATCTATGAAATCGAGGACATGTGCCCCGTGCGAGGTTACATGGGGATAGATGACAGCGGTGTGTCGACGTTGAACTACGGTCGGTTCTTCGCTGGATTTCAATACGGGAACTTTCTTGGACGCGGTGGGATTTTGGGTTACCAGTTCACAACCGATGAAGAGTTTGCGTTGCTGCGTGCTCATTCAGTTAGCTTGGATCAGCCGCTCAGTCGCGAGTTCTCGTTGCAAGGGTACGGCAGTTGGGCCGGTGTGACTCCTATGATGGATAGCGGGTTCGCCCAAGACGGTGAGGGCTATCAATTCGGTGGGCAACTGATCCGGCATCTGTCCCGCGATCGATTTCATAGTCGAAACCTGAGAGCGGGTTTCGATTTTAAGTCAACGAACAATAACTTGGAGTTTGCGGGAAGCCAGGTCAGCGGCTCAGTTGCCGACCTGTTTCAGTTGCGTCTTGGTTACGACAGTTTTGAGCGAATTGACGTCGATCAATATCGACTGTTTCGTGCGGATATGTTCATTGGCCCGGGAGGCGGCATGACGGGCAGTCACTCCTCGGATGCCTTCAACACCATCCGTCCTGGTGCTTCGCCTGACTATGTGTATGGTCGTTTACGTTACGAACGTGCCGATGTTGCGCGACGGGAATGGATGTTGACAACACGACTAACTGGACAAGCTTCTTCGGAAAGGCTGCTGTTCAGCGAAACGTTGGGATTGGGTGGATACGACACGATTCGTGGCACCGACAGCCGCGCTTACAACGCCGATCATGGCTGGATTGCAAATTTCGAATTCGGTCCCAAAACCTATCGCTGCGGTACAGTTGAGGAACCAAAGACATTGCGTGCTTATGGTTTTGTTGACGTGGGAAACGGATACGTCGACCAGCCATTGGCAGGCGAAGACGCCTATACATTTGCCGTGAGCACCGGCGTAGGGATGCGGTTCCAGGTTAGCGATCGGCTGATTGCACGCTTCGACTACGGCTTTGGAATCGAAGACATCGATGCGGCGGAGCGAAATGATCGAGCTCACTTCGCAGTGACTTGGATTCCCGGACCTCGCCTCTAAAAGAAGGGTTTGCAGATCGGTTTGCCTGTTTATTTGCGATGCTTTGCTCGCCTTCTTTCAATTGTATCTCGCCGGGCATCACTGCTTCGTTGTTAACACTCGAAGGCAATCGCATTTGCACGAACTCGACCAATGCGGCAAATCATCGCCGGTCACGACAGCAGTTTTAAAAACAATGATCAGAACGCAGTTCAGGATCGTTATTTGAAACTTCAAAAGCTGGGTTGAGCGGAGCAGATGCTCCGCACCTCTCAAACAATCGCTTCATGGACCTGGATCGATGCTGATTTGATCATCGATGATGAAGGCTCGATGCAAAACGACTCCGACATTCGTGAAGATAGTGATCGGGATTGACGTCGAATTCGCGAAGGTTGTGAGAACTCT
This sequence comes from Rhodopirellula bahusiensis, assembly GCF_002727185.1. Classification (NCBI taxonomy): domain Bacteria; kingdom Pseudomonadati; phylum Planctomycetota; class Planctomycetia; order Pirellulales; family Pirellulaceae; genus Rhodopirellula; species Rhodopirellula bahusiensis. The sequence continues at coordinate 25,811 of NZ_NIZW01000030.1, read as the reverse complement.
TGGTTTCCGGCAGATCCCTTTGCGGGCTCACCGAACGAACCTCCTGTTCTCATAAGCCGCGTCCCGACGATCGCTTCGCTCGATCAGTCTGTCCGCTATGGGCGGCAACACATTCAATCACGCTCAAGATTCCGCGAACAACCAAGCGGGAGACCGAGGGAAGATTAGTGTTCTCCAGCAGACGTGTAGACGAACACTGATCTTCGCTAATAAACATGAATCGGAGAGGCAATTTCAGTGGTGAAGGACGCTGCGTCGAAGAACGAGGGGACGCCGGATCGGCTTTGTTTCGACATGACTTGGTAAGACGATGTCGCAAGTGGTGTCGCTTATTTTTTCAACCGGACTCGAACGGAGCCCGGTCCGGCTTGGCGGTCCTTTTGAACTTCGAAAAGATCGATCGCCTCGAACATATCGCTGAGTTTTGGGAAGCCGTAGGTGCGGTGGCTGAAAGGACCTTGGTTCGAAATATGGGCTCCGACTGGTCCGAGCGCCGCCCAGCCATCGTCATCGGCGGCTTCCTTCACCGCGGTTCGGAGTGTGTTCATGAGCTTGGTGTTCTGTTGCAGCGACGACACCGAGCTTTCTCGCCTTCTCTTCGGCGGCGTCTTGTCATTGGGTTCTTCATCCAAGTAGATGAAATGGCTGCAGGCGAGGACGAATGGCGCCGGCGAATTCTGGCGTCCAAATCCGATGACTTGTTTGCCATCTTCCCGCAAGCGGCAGACTAGCGGAGTGAAGTCGCAATCTGATGAAACCAAACCAAATGTGTTGACCTGTCGCGTGTAGAGAATGTCCATCGCATCGATCAGCAACGCCATGTCGGTTGCGTTTTTTCCCTTTATCAGATCGAAACATTGAGTCGGTGCAATCGCGTACTCATGCAGTACGTTGATCCAACCCTCCAGGCCTCGTTTGGTCCAGTTCCCATATGCCTTTCGAATGTTGACGACACCGTAGGTGGCAAGTTCGGAAATGATGAAGTCGATCTTGGAGGACGGTGCGTTGTCAGCATCAATCAGTAGCGCGATGCTACCTTCGGGACTGGCGTTGGGCATGAATGTTGATTGCTCCGGAGAAACGAGCGTCGTAGCGGTGGGTCTCGCAATACAAGCAAGCAAAGCAAGACGGTGGAAGGAGGAAGAGCCAATTGACGAATTACGTCAACGCATTCTCACTACCAAGCAGCCACCCATTGTAGCGACCCCAGTCACCGCCATACATCACCTGCATTTAGCTGACACTCCGTCCCAAACGATCCAGGACAAGAATCCCATCCCATCAATTGTCATCCAGGCAGGTCGGCAGGAAGGATCGGGCACAACCATAGGAATCGTTTTGGCGTTAGCCCCGGTTGTTCGTGGGAGTCAAAACAGATCAAATGCCAAAAGACTTCTGCCCACCTGCTTCGACCCAATCAAAGAACGATTGAAGCCATTTTATTGAGCTTGTTGGCTTCGTCTTTGTCCTGGTGAAACACTCATCCACCGCGATCCAAGATGTTTATGTCGGGGTTCCAGTGCACTCTTGAAGCCAGAGGCACTGACAACACCCGGCGCTGTTTTCCACACGTCTCAGCGAAGCCCGACTTCACTGGAGACCAACGCACCGCGATCATCGGTTAAAGTCACGAGCCATGTGTTGGCTTCCGCTGGAAGTCCCTTTGCCATGATTTCTCCATCGGCAATCACGCCTTGGATGTGTTTCCATTTGCGTTTGGATCGGAGGCCGGTCTCTGTCGTGTAGTGCAAGCGGGCTTGCGTGATCTTGGTGGTGGATTGGAATGGAAGCGTGACGGTGCCGTTGTCGCTGACATGCATCTGGCCAACCGTTGGCAATGGAGTCGTGTTCTTCAAGATCGAGTCAACAAAAATCTGGATCTCTGGCGGGTTCCAACCCGCTTGATGACCGTGTCGCATACGCGGCTCGATACGCATCGTCCGTGGCCCCCGCACTTTCGTGTAGGACTTGGCATAGCTGTCCAGCACATAGTGGATGTCGTGCGTTCCGTTGACCCACAGAGTGGGGACCGTGCATTGGTGGAGGTGACTTCCGGGATCGTAGGCGGCGACCCAGGCCGCCCGACGGTCGCCAAGTTCGTCGATGGAAGGTTTCTGAACCGACTCGCCTTCATGCAGGAATCCGCATCCGTAGACGGGCACCGCCGCTTGGAAGCGATCATCCAGCGAAGCGACCAAGCAAGTCGTGTAGCCACCCCAACTGATTCCGGTCACGGCGGTCCGGCTTGCGTCGACTTCAGGAAAACTGCGGATCAGTGTATGAGCTCGCATGACATTGGCCGCCGCGTGGTAGGGCCAATCGTCGTCGATGCTTCCCCCGATGCAGTCGAACTTTTCGGGGTGACCGTCCACCGGCCCGCCAAGTTCAAGTCGAACACGCGTTTCTCGTTTGTGTCCCGTGTGCGGCTTCAGTTTCCCAGACGCATCGAATTCAGGAGGCGGAGGACGGCGGCCACCAAGGTCCATCGCGATTGCGGCATAGCCGCGGTTCGCCCACATCCAAACCCAGTCAGCGAAGGCGGTGCCACCGCCACCATGAATCAGAACGATTCCGGGATAGATGCCGCCGTCCCCATCAACGCCCAATGTTTTCGGTGAAGCATAAAAGGCAAAGACTTCCGTCGGATGACCATGGAACTTCTCGCCTTCGTAAATCAGTGATTGAATCTTTGCGGCCGGGTCTTCGACTCGGTAGGTCGGTATCTCTGACTTCAGCCGTTTGATCGGCCAGGTCCCAGGTGCCGAGTGGTTCGCTCCATCATCAGCTTGTACAAACGTCGTCAGCCAACAAACCGTGAGCAGCGAGACACAGCAAAAGCGAGAGAAAATCATGGCGTGAGTACCGCTTTCAAAAGGAAGAGGATTTCAGATCGACCCGAATGTCTGCAATTGAAATGATAGTGGAAAAGCAACGTAGGCCGGACCAAGGAATGAAGAGACGCCGGTCTGGCTTTCCCTCAAAACAAGCTGCCGGAACATCGCTTCGCCGGATCCGGCCTACGTTGCATCGCCAGCCTTCATCCTTGCGGCAGGATGGCCGAACAGAATGGTGGTTGCCCGGTTCAGCCTCGGCACGTCTCAGTCACCACCCATCATTCGCCAACAAGCAACGAACGAGACGAAAACCATCTTCGTGCATTCTCCTTCGTGTACTTCGTGCCTTTCGTGGGCGATACGCTTCCGCTAAGAAAACCGCGTGTCAATCAGGTCGAACGGAAACCCGTTTCCAATTCCCCCAAACGAAGAGTCAAAATGTCAGCGAGAGCATGTGTATTCATCGCCACGAGCCTTGACCAATTCATCGCTCGATCGGATGGCAATCTTGACTGGCTCGACGAAGCGAATGCCCTGGTGCCTCCGGGAGAAGACTGCGGGTATGCGGAGTTCATGAAATCGGTCGACGTGCTGGTCATGGGACGCAACACGTACGAGAAAGTTCGCACTTTCGGAGCTTGGCCCTATGGGGAAACGCCAGTGGTCGTCTTGAGTCGAAACCCGATTGAGTTCCCGGATGAGATGCCAGCATGGGTGACTCATTCAGCGGAAACGCCCGTCGAACTTCACCGTCGTTTGTCCAAAGAAGGTGCCCAGAAGCTTTACATCGACGGCGGTTTGACAATCCAACGGTTCCTGCGAGCGGGACTGATCGATGAATTGGTCATCACAGTCATTCCGGTCCTCATCGGCGATGGCATCCCGCTCTTTGGATCTCTACCAAGCGACATTCGATTGACACATCGAAACACGAAGGCCTTCGACTGCGGATTCGTGCAATCGACCTACAGAGTCGACTCCACGGAACGCCCCTGATCCTGACGCGAACGCAACGAAAGCGACTCCGGTGCGAGATTCTCTCACACCGATTTCTTTCCGATGTACTGGACGACGGATGCCATGCCGGTGTGGTATTTCCCTTCGCGGACATCTCGGTCAACTTCCTTCAGCAAGACTGTTTCAAGTCCTTCGAACTCTCGTTCAATCTTGGAGCACGTCATGAGTTGATCCAAGTCACGCGGCCCGCCCGTATCGCGATCGCGTTGCTTTTCGGAGTAGGCTTCGAGGATGCAGATGCCTCCAGGCTTCAGTGCTTCAACAAGCAATGGATACAAGTTCAAGCGTGTCGAACTGCTCAGATGGGCGTAGATCGAGACAACCGCATCGAATGTCGACTCTGGTGGTTGGTAGTCTTCCAGGTTCGCGACCTCGGTAGTGATGCTCACATTGTTTCGTTGTGCCAGTTCGTTCGCCTTGGCGAGCCCGATACTGGATCCATCCACCGCGTGCACACGGTGACCGAGGGTCGCGAGAAACACAGCGTTGCGTCCCTCGCCTTCTGCGATGGAAAGGATCGAGCCAGAGAGAAGATTCGCATTCTGTTCGAGAAACGCATTGGCTTGAGTCCCGTATGCGAAGTCCGACCTGGAGTATCGTTCGTCCCAATCAGGCTGTGCCATTCTTTGGTCCATGTGTTTCTAATGCCCAGCATCACTGGACAGTTGAATTGTGTGAAAGCTCACGAATGGCGGTTGCCGTTTCCGTTCGCGGGCAATCAGTCTCAGTCGCATTCGCTGTTTTACAACCGAAGCAAGAGTGTATGCATCGCACCTGCGACGGAGAACGCGATCAGCGTTCTGACGATGTTCCACCGATTCCACCGGCTTTCAAACCCTTTTCGAACTGACGATGCTTCGTCGTCATTCATCTCGTCGACCTTATGCTTTTGAAGTCGGTTGTTGAGTGGGATGTTGATCGTTGCGGTCGGCAGGTGGACCCCGAGGAAATAGGCTGCCGCTGCCGATAGGAGCATTGTGCGATTCAGCCCGTCGAGCTGCATGAGGCCAGCAATGGTTGCCGCCAACATCGCGACCGCGGAACCAACCCAGACGAATAGAAACAGGGGCTGGTTGTCTTGGATGACGCCATCCATCACTTGGAATGCGCGAACGAATTCACGGTCACCGAGTCGCGAGATCCCAGGCATCGCAACGACCGCAAAAGCGAATAGAAACCCAGCGACAAGCGACGAGAGTAGCGTTGCGATCAACAGGGTTATGTTCAAGAACATCAGGATGATCTCGGTTCAGGTAAGCGGCTGTGACGGGCCAAGCAGGTCGGCAGGAGTCTTTCGGATCTTGGACTGTTGTGGCAAATGCCACTATTCCCACGTACAACCGGGGCTGACGTCCAAACGGCTCACATGATTCTGTCCGATCATTCCTGCCTACCTGTTTAGTATAACACCGACAAGTTTTAGGCCATCTGCATCGTGTGATGGTGCCCGAATCGATTCTCAGCCTTGTGTCTCTTTCCAGGTTTGTTTGTCGATGGCGGAGGCGGGCGACTGTGTTGCGTGATTGCTTGTGGCCCTGCCCTTGCTTTGCTCTGTCCTCATCGGGGCTGGGCGAGTTGTAGGGCTGGCGGTTGTGGCCATTGTTCAGTCTCCGGTTTCGCGAATGTCGTCTGTGATGACGTTTGATGGGTGTCAGTTGGCTTGCATCAATTGGCGGATCGTCGATTCAAACAAGCGATAGAAGTCGACTTGGTATCCGCGAAATTCCTCTTCCTGCATGACCGCTGAAACTTCCTCGGATGGGCGAGCGAGCGGCCAAAGTCCTGAAATGACTGCGTGATGCTGGACGAGGAACTCATGCACGGCAGCAGGCGACATGTCTGGTTGAACCGATTGCAAGGCAGCCGCGCATTGTTCGAGCGGAGGAAGCAGTGATCGTTTGAATTCACGGATGAACTCGGTCGATAAATTTCGTTCGAGCACCGACGCCAGGACAACCGTCAAACGACAGAAGCGGTCTCGGTCCCGGATTGCATCGGTGAGCGACTTTGCGATTCGTTTCGGCGTGGGAGCACGAAGCCGCTTGAGTCGGCGTTCGACGTCGAGGAACCAATCGTTCAGCTCTTCGCGGTAGAGGCAAATGAATACCTCCTCCTTCGTGCTGAAGTAGTGATACAGGCTTGCCTTGCCGAGTCCCGCCGACGAGGCGACGTCGCGCATCGAGATGTCGGCGAACTCTTTTTCGTCAAAGAGCGTGGCCGCAGCATCCAGAATGGTCGCGACACGCTCCGCCTTTTGGCCTGGTTGGCGAGCTCTTTGCCAGCTCATTTGCAGATTCTCCCTCAAAGCCTCTTTTCGATGCGACCGTCGGTCGGTTCGTTTGTCGACCGGGGGTCGGATGTGTCTTTGTTGGAACAAAAAGCTGCAGCAGCGTCATGGCTGCCAGGACGTCAAACCAAAAGTCGTCCTGACAGCATTCTGGTGAGCAGGAACTGCCCACGAAAAGTTGACAGTGGACGGATCTTAAGGGGAAAGGTAAAGGGCGAGTCCAATGGATCAGGACTCACCTTGATCGACTCCAACTTGCATTCGCACTACGATGAGTGCACTGCAAGTTCGTTTCCGGTGTCGCGTTTGATTGACGTTGATTCCATTCTTCGCATTCGATGGGCCCCGCTCGCTGGATGTGTTCCACGAACCAACCCAAATGGCTCTTTGTTTTTGTTGCTGGTGCCGCCACAGCAATGCCAATCGTTTCCACACCATGAACATCCGTCGAGGGCATCAACCGAGTGGCCAAAGTAACGCAGATTTTGAATCAGATCCAATCTGGCGATGTCGCCGCCGCATCCGATTTGTTGCCGCTCGTGTATGAAGAGATGCGACGTTTGGCGCGTCACAAAATGAAGAGCGAGGCCGCCGGGCAGACACTTCAACCCACCGCGCTCGTTCACGAAGCCTACATGCGTCTCGTTGGCACCGAGGACGTTCCGCAATGGGACAACCGCGGTCACTTCTTCACCGCTGCTGCCGAGGCGATGCGGCGAATACTCATCGAGAACGCCCGGCGGCGTCATAGTCTCAAGCGTGGTGGAGATCGCGAAAGGTATGAAATCGCTGAAGACGACGCGATCATCGATTTCAACAACGCGGAAGAACTACTCGACTTGAACGACGCCCTCACCAAATTCGCAGACATCGAACCAGAAATGGCCAAGCTCGTTGAACTGCGGTACTTCGCCGGTTTGTCAGTGGACGAGTCTGCCAAGGCTCTCGGCATCTCGCCTCGAACGGTCAAACGCAACTGGGCGTTTGCTCGAGCATGGCTCGGTCGCGAACTGAACGTGGAAGAAGATCGGTGAATCGAGTGGCCCCGAATTGCCTTCGATTTCGCATTGCATTCTGTGGGATCAAACGCATGCTCCCATCGGTTGAACTGACCGGCCGAACCAGCGACGCCCCCTTTGCCACTGGAATGATCTGCTTCGATGACTGTTGCATCTGAAAAGACGATCTTTTTCCAAGCACTTGAGATTGTTTGCCTCGAGGAACGAACCAAATTCGTCCAGCAAGCATGCAAGGACGATGCTCAACTGCATGCGGCGGTCTCTGCGTTGCTTCGCGAAAACGATCGGGAAGAGAATCCGATCGACCGGCCCGTCGCTGCGGCGATTCTTCCGACAATGCTGTCAACCGAATCAGGCGACCTCACCGACCCACGGTTTTCCCCCGGTGCGATGGTCGGCCCCTACCAATTGATGGAACGAATTGGCGAAGGAGGATTTGGATGGGTGTTCGTGGCCCAGCAGCAGTCGCCAGTCCAGCGCCGCGCCGCTCTCAAAATCATCAAACCGGGAATGGAATCTCGCGAAGTCATCGCCCGATTTGAAGCGGAACGACAAGCCATCGCACTGATGGACCACCCCAACATCGCGCGAGTCTTCGACGCCGGCGTGACCGAATCCGCCCAACCCTACTTTGTGATGGAATTGGTTCGCGGTGTTCCCCTGACTGATTTCTGCAACAGCAATCGACTGAGCATTCCAGAGCGACTGCAACTTTTTGTGACCATCTGCCATGCCGTTCAGCATGCTCACCAGAAAGGAATCATTCATCGAGACCTCAAGCCATCCAACATTCTTGTGACACTTCAGGATGGTCATCCACTCGCAAAAGTCATCGATTTCGGAGTCGCCAAAGCAATTGGTCAAAGCCTGACCGTCAAAACGATCTACACCCGATTCACATCGATGGTCGGCACTCCGGCGTACATGAGTCCCGAGCAGGCGGCAATGAGCACCGATGATGTGGACACTCGGAGTGATATCTATTCGCTGGGGGTTTTGCTGTACGAACTGCTGACCGGATCCACACCATTCGCACCGGACCGCTTGCAAACGGCCGGCTTTGACGAATTGCGCCGCATCATACGTGAAGAGGAACCGCCTCGTCCGAGCACGCGGTTGAGCACTCTGAACGATGACGAAACAAGAACCAGCAACGTCAACCGTTTGGGACCACCAACCACACCATCCACCGCGATGAAACGCGATCTCGACTGGATCGTGATGAAGGCCTTGCACAAAGATCGCAACCGACGCTATTCCACGGCGGGTGCACTCGCGGAAGACATCTTGCGTTTCTTGCAGGACCAACCAGTCGAGGCTCGTCCGCCATCGAGTTGGTATCGATTCACGACTTTTGCACGAAGAAACAAAGTCGCCATCTCGACTTTCTCTCTCGTTGCGATCGCGTTGATTCTCGGAACCGCAACCAGTCTTTGGCAGGCTCGCGAAGCCATCCGGGAACGAGACGAAAAAGAGGTGGCACTGGCGGAAGCACGCGAAGCTGAAGTTGCCGCAAACGCAGCCAGATCGGAACTAGAAAACTTCAATGACCGACTCAATTCAACCACCGTCTTGCTGGCCGCCGGACGCGCCAATGCGGATGCTCAAAGGTGGCCCGATGCCTACGAAGCCTACTCAGAAGCCACTCAGGTCCTGCCGCGATTTTTCCTGGTCTGGCTGGAACGAGGTGGACTCAACGCAAAATTAGGCCGCTGGGAAGCCTCCGCAGACGACTTTTCCAAAGCGGTCGAAATTGGCTTCCCAATCGAACAAGCCGAGCTGAACGGTGTTCCTCAGGTATTGCTCTATGCCGGACGGTCCAACGCTTACGAAACACTTCAGCAGAGACTCCGGCAGTCGGACGCCGAGGTTCCATTCGCGGTCGCAGCTCGAGGGCAACTGGTCGGTTCCGTCTCGTCAGACCGTGCAACTGAACTGGCCGAGCAAATGGAACAAGTGCTGGCGAAGACGGTTGATTCGGACGCGAATTCGGAATCGCTCACCAAGCGTCAACGATACGCCAAAATCTACTATGGAGTGAACCTGTACATTGCTGGCTGGGCTCACCTGAAAGCGGGCAACCACGAACAGGCACTTCAACGATTGGAAGCATCCAATGATGCGAATTGGTTTGGGCGTGGGATCGCAAAACCACTGATTGCGATCGCTCACCATCGGATGGGCAATGCCGAAGATGCCGTCAATTCCTTCGAAGAGTCACAAGCCTTCCTGGACCGGCTGCTGGATGAAAGCATCGAGCGATCCAAGGGCTCGCCCTTCATGCCCTGGATCGACTGGATCGAATTTCTGATCCATCACCGCGAAGCCAGCATCGTCGTTAAAGGGCACACCCCGGCCGCAGACCCTCGGTTTCAGAAGCTCCAAGGCTTCGCGGATGCAGCGATCGACGGGTAAATCAGTCTCCTCGTCAATCATTGTTTCTCGGCCTTCCCCTCGTTTTCGGCCATCCCATCCATCAGATGAATTTCTCTGGCCCCGGTTCCAAACGGTTTTCGCATTGCCCAATGGAACATTTCTCGAAACAAGACGGTCGCGTACCAACCGCCGAACGAGCTTCCGTCAGCGGCAGCTAGAATTCGGACAGACTCATTGGAGTTGAAAATGAAACCATTCAGTTTGTGCCTTTGCATCGTGCTGATCGCCACGACCACCATCCGTGGACAGGACCTTCAATCACCAGACGCAGAACAGGCGGATACGCAAGTCGATTCAAAAACCGCTGTTTCGGTCGTCGACAATGAATTGGACTCAACAGCAAAACTGGATGACTTTCTCATCAACAGCGAACACTGGGGGATGCGATCGTTCGCACAGGACGTTGCCGACGGGAACTACTTAGTGAATCTGTACTTCGCCGAGACGTTTCCTCGAATATCAGGCCCTGGCCAGCGAGTTTTCTCATTTCGAGTGAATGGAATTGAATTCAATGATTTTGACATCTGGCAAGAAGCCGGTGGGAGCAATCGCGTCTACGTCGAATCGGTTCCGGTAGAAATCAATTCCGGCATCATCTGGGTAACCTTTTCGAAAGTAGTCGATTTCCCAACGATCAAGGCGATAGAAATCATTCCGCAAAAAGAAGCGACGTCGCCGAAAGAGATCATCCGAATCAATGCGGGTGGGGCAGCAACTGAGATTGACTCGACCGGCCGGAAATGGCTGGCTGACCAAGGGTTCATGGGTGGTCGACCCATTTCAGGGAACCGATTCTTTGGCAACAGCGGTTTCCGTTGGGCCCCCACTCAATCGAATATGATATTCATGAATCACGACGAGGACGTGAACCTCCGTTTGGATGAAGCAGAGTTGCCAGCCTCGCTTCGTTTCGTTCATCCGAGGCTTGATGAAGATCAAAATGGTGTCGCTACGGTCGTTGAGGTCGCTCGATTTGACGCGTTCATTCTTGGCCAACCGCAAGGCAGTGAACTGAAGGAGGAACTCATGGAAGACACAGCCCCCTCCGAACCAACCATCGCTCGTCTTCGAAAGACTCTCGACGCCTACGAAGCGGAAGCAGACAGACTCGATGCAGAAGTTGTCGTGCAACTTTCGACTGCCAAACAGGCCGAGTGGAGTTCGTATCTGTTCACGGTGATTGCCATGATGCTTGCGGCTCTCAGCTTTGGCCATCTGTTGACGGCAAACCCACCACGCCGCCAACGATGGACACAAATCGATGCATCACCAATTGCGACGCGGACGGTCATTGAATCGCTCGTGCTGATAGGCTTGCTTTCCTGCGTCGATCTCCTTTGGACGACCACGATGTCAACGGAAGTTCATTTTCAAGAAATGAATCCGGTGGGAAACCATTTCTTGCTCGAAGGCGCATCGCTGACGGCGTTTAAAGTGGTGAGCTTGGCATCTGCCCTTGCGTTGCTGTTCTTCCTTCGAAAGTTCAAAGGAGCCCAACTGGCATCTTGGTGGACTTGCATGGTCTGCACGCTGGTCACATTCCGTTGGATCGTGTTGGATTCTGCGATGCTCAGTTGAGTCTGTTTTCGACACCATTTACTAACACAAATCCTTCCGCTCACTCCGCCGAAGTTCGCCTTCCGGCCGTCACGATTCTCACCCCTCCCCGAAATGGAAACAACCAAATGAAATGGTCCCTATTAGGTTTGTTGATCTTTGCGTCCGCTGAAATGGCGTGCGCCGCGGATTGGCCCCAGTGGCAAGGCCCGGAACGAAACGCCAAATCCGGCGAAACGGGACTGCTGCAACAATGGCCTGAAGCCGGACCTCCACTGGCTTGGCGAGTTGACGGTCTCGGGGGCGGCGACAGTGCTCCCGCCGTTGCGGCCGGCAAGCTCTTTGGGATGAGCAATCGCGACGGTCAAGAAATTGTTTGGGCGCGATCGGAAAACAACGGCGACGAGATGTGGGCCACCTCGCTGGGTGAGGCGGCGGACCAACGGGTACCACAATCCAAGGAAGGCCCCGGTTGCACCCCGTCCTTTGATGACAATCAGCTCTACGTGATCGGAATGAGTGGACGCATCGCTTGCCTGGACGCGAGCGATGGACGAATCATTTGGCAGCGAAGTTTGATCGACGATTTTGGCGGCGTCGCTCCGATGTGGAGTTTTCGAGAATCGCCGCTCGTCGATGGTGACCAAGTTATCTGCACTCCCGGTGCGGCAGATGCATTGATGGTCGCACTGGACAAACGCACGGGCGAAACCATTTGGAAAACAAAACAACCAACCGCAGCTTCCGCCCCCGAAGGCACTCCAACAGGTCGCTCTGACGACGAACCACGCCGTGGACCGCCACCACGAGAATCGGACGAGGGTTCGACACCGACAATCACCGGGTCGAAGAATCCTGAATTGTTTGTCAGTGAGCATTGGGGCATGACAGCATTCTCACACGCGGTTCCCGATGGGAAATACCTGGTCAATCTGTACTTCGCCGAAACCTACAACGGCATCACCGATGAGGGACAACGCGTTTTCACCTTCGATGTGGAAGGTCACGAAACAACCGATTTCGACATTTGGAAGAAGGCGGGCGGTCCACGCAAAGCAATCGTCGAATCGGTTCCCGCCGTGGTCGATGATGGCGAGCTGAATATTACCTTTAAACAACAAGTCCAAAGCCCCGCCATCAAGGCCATCGAGATCATTCCACAGGGCCATGATGCGGACCAATCCAACACCATCCGAGTCAAAGCGGGAGAGTCGAACCCCTTCAAAGACTCCGATGGAAACACCTGGTTGGCAGACCAAGGATTCACCGGCGGAGGAACCAGCCCTGGATTCATCAACCGTTCCGGCGGACGTCCCGGCAGATCGGGCGGACGCGGGCGATTCGGCGGCTTCGGCGGCCCTCGTCCAGGCGCCGCTTACTCTTCCGCGATTGCCATCGAATGGGAAGGCATTCGCCAATACGTGCAATTCACCGCCAACGCCTTGATCGGTGTCTCAACCACCGATGGCGAAGTCCTTTGGCAATACGCCGCCCCTGCCAACGCGATGGGAATCAACTGCTCCACACCCATTTTTCAAGACGGTTTGCTGTTCGCTGCTTCGGCGTATGGGACCGGAGGTGGCGCGGTGAAACTGACCAAGGATCCCAGCGGTAAAATCAATGCCGAGGAAGCCTATTTCACACCTCGCATGCAGAATCACCACGGCGGCATGATCGTGGTCGATGGCTGCCTCTACGGAGCCAATGGCGGAAACGGCGGCGGGATCATGACGTGCATGGATTTCCAAACAGGCGAGACCCTATGGCGAGATCGCGAAGGGCCCAAGGGATCCTTGTTGCTTGCCGATGGTCGACTGTACCTCCGAGGTGAAGAGGGTGAAATTCTGCTCCTGGAACCATCCTCGGATGAGTTCATCGAACGAGGCCGCTTCGATCAACCCGATCGCACCGATGTTCCCGCATGGGCTCACCCGATTGTCGCGAACGGAAAACTCTACATTCGCGACCAAGACTTGCTGCTCTGCTATGACGTGAGCGCGGAATAGTCTGCTAGAAGCCTGAGGCAGGCTCTCTGCTCACCGCAGGCGATGGTCACATCAACGACAAACTGCCGCGACCAAAAATTCGCGGCGGTTCGTCGATCGCACGAACAAACCAATTCCGGATGCGGTGACTCCAAACACCAACGCAATGTCACCAAGCAGATACTTCCCCATCCCACTGACAACCCGAGTTTTCTCTTGGCAAACAAAGGTTGTTTGGTACAGGTTCGGTGGTTCACGCACGAGTCTCAATCCAAATGGCATCCACTGACCGGCGTTTGTCCCTCTTCGTCGTTCACTGGCGTGACGATTCTAACACGGATTCAATCGCAGCTTGGAATTCCTTGGGGTTCCCGCCCACGTAGTTCAATCACACTTGTTTGAAAGAAACGCGTTTCCACCACCGGTAGATTCCCAGGCATGCATGCGGGAACCCACACCCAAATAGCAGCAACGGTGCCAAAAAAAACGCGGCGATAAAACCGGAAGTCAAGTGGGAAGGCCCGAACTGCAGCGAAGGGAAATCGAAAGCAAACAGCGCACAAACGGCACCTGCGATCAAACGTGTCCAGCCTGGCCGGCGATGCAGCGGTGCGGATGACAAACCAACCAGAAACAACCCAAGGACGGCAACAATCGACCAATCGTTTGCAATGCCAGCGAGGAACTCGCGAAGATTGCCTGTTTGTCGCCATTCAGCGTCGTGGCCGGCGTAGAGGTCAACGGCGATGAATAACAGGCCAGCTCCTGCAACAACCAATGTTGCGTCCCAGGCGATCCACCATCCATGACGGCCAGAGTCGGGAGCAACCTCATTCGGTGTTTGGTAAGGATTGGTCAAACCTGCCTCCTGGATCCATCGTCAGAGCTTTCCGGTTCCAAAAATCGCAACGCCGGTTTCGCCAGTCGACTCTCTGGATAAAGCTCAAGGCACTGGCGATACAGTTCCCTCGCTTTTTGTTTGTCTCCCGCCAAGGCCAGATTCGTTGCCCAATTGGCCAACATCATTTCACGGTAGTCCATCCCGGAATAGTCGAGCATGGTGAACGCTCGATTCCGATCATACCAACGATGTTCGTCAAAGAACCGATAGCCCTTTTCAAACACCTTTGCCGCGTCAGCATATCGCTCTTCAGCCATGAGCTTCAGCGCAGCACGCTGGATCCGACGATTCCTTCGTGGAGCGAACCTCAGAATCAGATAGACCAGCAACCCTGCCACGAAACCGGGCAGTCCAGCCAAGTAGGCTCCCAGTCCCTGCAAGAAAACAAGAAACGACAACACGATCGCCATCCGCCACCAGGATATCGAGTGAGCAACAAGTGGTTTTGACACGATGCAATGCGACTGAAAACGGATTGGAATGGACTGCTGAAGTCAAATGTCTGTGCAACTCGGAATCGAAAGCGATGCGTCCAATCCTAACCAGACTTGGCGGGAATCTTCTCGTCTCGGGACGCAAATTCAACGCTTCCCTTGATGCGAGACCGCAGCACGGAAACGATGACGACGATCCCGATTGAAAGGCCGACCGCAGGCAAGGGCGAGTGCGTTCGAACACCAACAACGTAGGTGTGGTACAGCAGGGGAACCAGCCCCAGAATGCCAGCGAGAGGCGGGTGCGGAGAACGATTCGGCTGGAATCGCAATGCAGTTTGACAGTTCGAGCACGCGACGACTCCATCGCGTCCTGGCCACCAAGCCACAAGATGGGCGCCATAGCATCGATTGTATTGCTTGGCACCGCATTCCGGACAATGGCCGTTCGCCTTCCCAAAGGTCATCACTGATGCTCCGAAGAGCGTTGCGATGAATCCGCTGACAAACGGTCCAGGATGTTTCGAGTCGCCTGTTCAATCACAGGGGAATTCCCTCTCAATCCGTGTGCCCAATCTGTCGAACCTGCCGTGAAGACCGTTCCCCCCTGTTCATAGACGCCCATCACGGACGAACCGATTCGATCGGCTGGAAAACGATCGTACCAGTAGGAATCACCGGGGTGCCAACGCGCTGAACAGGTCCCCAGTATCGTGAAGGAATCGGGAGTCCCATCGCGCCCAGTTGGAAACGGCAAACCGTCTTGCCATTCCATCTCACACCCGTCGCACTCATAGCCAACGACCGTGTCGGCGCCGCCGATCTGGTCGCCTTGCTTCACATTCGTCCCCTCGAACACCCAGTGTTCCGGTCGATGCACGTCGTAAGCTCCCGAACCATCCATGAATTGGCCGTGGCTGAGATGGTAACCACCCCACATGAACCCAACGCCCGTCAATTGGTTTTCAGGACGATTGACGAGATGATGCCCCCAAGCCGTGCTCAGTCGCTGATGGTCCGTTGTGCGAAATTCCGGATCCATGTTGTAGAACTGCTTGTAGCAAGTCAGTGCTCGTCAATGGTCTTCGCTGCGAACTTGCCAACAACAGGTGTTCCCGCTGAAGAACGCGACGTTTCCACCGTCCGCGATAAACGCTTCCAAGTGGTCTCGCATGGGAGTCGACCAATACTCGTCATGGCCAACGCTCAACACCAACCGATACTTGGCCAACATCTCTGGATGAAATTCCAAGTCACTGTTGACCGCGTATTCCAATTCGTACCCCGACCTTTCCGCCCACTGAATGAACGGCAATTCCCATTTCGCGAACTGCGATTGGATCGGCCGATCAAATGAAACGCGGTTGCCCTGGACGCCATCCCGATCGTGGTAGCCATACAAGCTGTGTCCGCCCCAGTTCGTGTACGCGTTGTACGTGTTGGTCGCCAACTGAATCAGAATTGGCGCCGTTGCCCCCGGTGTCTTGGATCGAACGACAAAGAAAAGCCTGCCAACCGCAGTCCGCTGGTTGCGACCGACGAACGCACCACCTTGATCGCGAGTCGTCAGCGTCACTTCGTAGTAACCTGACTTCCATTCGTCGGGGACCGTCAACCGAAAC
Organism: Rhodopirellula bahusiensis; assembly: GCF_002727185.1. Classification (NCBI taxonomy): domain Bacteria; kingdom Pseudomonadati; phylum Planctomycetota; class Planctomycetia; order Pirellulales; family Pirellulaceae; genus Rhodopirellula; species Rhodopirellula bahusiensis. The sequence goes on along the minus strand of NZ_NIZW01000030.1, from coordinate 9,719 downwards.
GCCGCTGGCCACTCGCACCCATGAGACGACGCCCGATCAGGAATCCGCTGTGCCGAAACTGCAATCCCATCTTGGTGATGAACACGCTGGCGTTCCGCCCCCAACCGGTCTATTTGCATCGACACGGCGCCGGTGCCAGACAGATGAAACACAATCTCCTCACCCGCGACGTAACTGAGCTGATCGGTGTAGCCTTCGATGAACAATCCTTCGGGCAGCTTTTGGTCCGCCATCAACTGATTGGTATTGGACGAAGCAAGGACGCTGAGACCAACCACGAAGAACCAAGTCGCAAGCCATGGAAAGGCGAGCGTCGCAAAAGGAATCGTGACGCGGTGCTTGGCGATGATTGTCGGTTGCATTGCAGAGCTGTGAATCGAGAGAGCGTTCAGTTGGACGAAGACTGGCTCTGAATATACAACAGCAAATCAGCCATCTGTTGCGTCCCGATCTCCTTCTCCAGTCCAACGGGCATCATCGAAACCGAACTGCCTTGCAAGCGTTCAATTTCATTTCGCAACAACGAATGACTTTTGCCGTCGGCGGTGTTCAACTTCAAGCTGGTCGCGGTTTCTTCGGCCAACACACCTGAGTACGCTCGCCCGTCGTCGAGCAAAACTTGGTATTGCTGGTACTTTGCCTCGACAGCACGGCTGGGATCGATGATCGCGGTCAGCAGTGCTTCCGGCGAACGATTGGTCAGCGTTGTCAAATCAGGACCGACCGCAGTTCCCTTCCCCTCCAATCGATGACAAGTCGCACAGTTCGCGGCAAACACCACACGACCGCGTCCCACGTCCGCCCGCCCATTCGCGAGCAAGTCCATCGCCGGACGATAGGCTTCGATCACCTGAACGCGATCCGGATCAATGACGCCCAAAACTTTCTCCGCACGCTTTCGAAGTTCCGAATCGGGATGCTGTGTAAGCTGATGACGCAGCGCTCCGCTCAATGCATTGGCCGAGATCGTCCCCTGTTCGATCAACTCAATCAGCTTCCCTGTCCAAGCCGGGCGACTGACCAGATCCGACACAATTTGCTGCCGCAACGCTGGGCCGTGGGAGTCCCAACCAGACAGCAACAGTTCGGGCACATCGTCGGCATTCATTCCTGTCAATCTCGAGGCGGCCGCCTGCTGAATCTGCAGCGGCGACTGAGGCGAAAGAAAGTGTGCCAGCAAATGGATGTCGTCAGTCGATTGTGTCCGCCGCTTACCCAACAATTGCATCCCGATCAAACGTTCGTCCGTCGAAAGCTCAGACGACTGCAACGAGTCTCGCAGGGATTGGTGCAAACGGTCCAGAATTCCCAAGGACGTCGCGTCAAGCATTCGGTCCACTTCATTTGCGGTGTTGCCAAGTGAGTCGTACCAAGCCAACAGGACTCGCCACGTGGCAACGGGATCACTCGGACGGCTTTCGGATTCCAATTCACGCAGCACCATTGAGGCGGCATCAGGAACATTCAACTTGATCGCCAGCCCGGCCAGAGTTCCCATCCACTTCGGTTCCCGTTGTCCGTTTTCAATCAGAGCCGAAAGCACCCGACCGACGTTGCCAGCGTGCAAACTGCTGAATAAAGCCGCTCGGATGTAGACGTCTTCTCCCGATTTCAACGCGACCGCGGCAAGGCAATCGGCTGCCCAGTCGGCTTTGAAGGTGCCCAGCGTGTAAGCGAGTTGCAATTGAATCGTCGGATTATCGTCCGACACCAATCGCTCGATCAACTCCTTCCAATCCGATTCATTCCACTGCCCAGGCTGATCAGCGACCTGCTCACCGAGAATCCGAATGGCATGACGCCGTATTCCGGGGTGGGAGTCCTGCAGGGCCAGCCTCAAATCTGCGCCGGACACTTCATTCACGCCAGCTAAACTCGCCAACGCGTGCAGTCGAGCCAGTGGGTTTTCGCTTTTCTTCAGCAATCGATGAAGCTTGTCTCTGGTCTTCCTTTGACTCTGCTCATCCAAATCCGGCCACTTCCATCTCAACATCCGCTGGACCAAATCTCGCTGCCAACCGCTCGGTGAATCCAGCCATTCAACCAACTCCATCGGTGTCGCTTGATCGAAACGACGGAAGTCTCGCCGGCCACGATCTCTCGGGGCCACTCGGTAGATCCGTCCCAAATCCGCCCCGGATCGAAGGTCCAGTTGAGCTTCCAGGTCATCTGCAATCCACTCCGGGTGCTCGATGACTTCGCGGACCATGTCGGCAATGTAAAGTGCGCCGTCCGGCCCGACGTGCATCCCAGCGGGGCGAGACCATGGATCAGCCGATCGAAAGAATTCTTGCCCATCGTCATGAATCTTCACGCTCTCAAACGTGACTCCCTTGGGCACCAACTTGCGAGCATGAACGATGTTGTAAACCGGTTCGCTGGTGAACGTCGCTCCCTCGTAGTCCAGGCCAAATAGCGTGTCGCGGTAAACAATTGTTCCGCAAGCCGATGTGAAGATCGGCGTTGCACCAATCGGGCGATGAACGGGATCGCAGTGGCTGATGATCGGACCGATCGGAAACACCTGGTTGTCGCCCACTCGTATGTCACGTCGGACCGATGGAGGCACGAGGTGGGGATTGCGGCTCAGATAGCCTTCCTGCAAAACGTAGTGGAAGATTGGATTGGGATTGTTGCAGCCAAACCAGTTCCCCCAGTCGTCGCGGTTTCGGCCGAACTGCGTCTGCCCCGATTGCGTTTCAATCTCGCCTGTATCCGGACGAATTCGCAAATCGCGTCCGCTGATGTTGACCGACTTCCCGGTCCGATGGGACACGACTCTTCCGCCACTGTCACCGTTGGCAAGATAGACCCAATTGTCCAGTCCCCAACGAAGTCCGTTGACACGATGTTGCTGATTGCCTTCGCTAAAACCCGAATACAGTTTCTCGATCTGATCCGCAACACCATCGCCAGTCGTGTCCTTCAAGTACAGAACATCGGGACAGGCTGTCACCAAGACTCCTTCTCGCCAAACAAGAACGCCGCTCGGTGTACTGAGCTGGTCGGCAAACAGAGTCGAGTGATCATAAGTCCCGTCCCCGTCTCGATCCTCCAAGACGCGCACGCGTCCTCCCGGTTCACCGCGACCATCAACGCCAATCGGATAGTCCGCCATCTCCACGACCCACAAGCGGCCATCCGCTCCCCAATCGAAGTCAACCGGGTCCATCACGAGTGGTTCTGCCGCGACCAATTCAATCGCAAACGGATCGGCCACCTCAATCTTTGAGAATGATTCCTCCCTTGTCAGAGTCTGGCCAGGCGTCGGGTCCAGAACATGATGCATCTCCTGGGCGGTCGCCGAATGCAAACCAATGCCACCGAAAACGACCACCAGAAATGACATGAAACGAAAACGCATGAGATCTCTCAATAGCGGTCAGAACTCAGGAATCGTCTCCATCGGAAGGCTGGATGAATGGAGCGAACTGGGTTTGAAACGTGTTGAAGAAGTAGTCGAAGTTGGACCTTGTGCTTCCAGGGACCGCATATTCAGCTTCAAAGGCCTCTTTGGTCGGCAACTCTGGTTTCACCCAAGTGTTGTACCACCAGTCGCGACCATGTGGACTGTCGGGGAGCGGATCCTTCGCGAACAATTCGTGCGTTCGCAGTTGCGCATCGTATTCGAGCATCACACACTTTCTTGCGTATTGCTCCGCTGAGAGCTTTCCTGCTCTCGCCTCCACCGCCAATTGCGTGAATTTTTCGTGGTTCTGCAGATTGCAAAGCTCAAAAACGACGGCGCCCCATTTGTCCACGGCGGTTGTTTCGGTACCGCCAGAAATGGAAATGTACGGAGGGTAGTTGGCGTAAGGAATCGCGTGTTCTGCAGCTCGACCTGTCCTTGGTGAATTGGAATTCCAGTAAACTCGTTGCCCGACGAGCCTGCCTTCAAAACCGTCCACCACCCACGCGTGAATGGGATGTTCCCGGCCGATGACGTTCTTCATGTCCGGTCGATCAGCCAGCATCTGCTTGACCTGCCGCTTCCCAAATCCGCTGTCCTGCGATAGCCCAGAAACCGGCATCACCGCAAGCGTCATGAAGAAAACCAATCGCCATTTCATCATGTTGAATCTCGGTCTTGGAATGTGCAGTTGGTGGATGCGTTCTGCCAACGCATGAGGGCTTTGACATGAAAGCGAGGGAACGATCGGTCGGTCAACAGCAGTCCAAATCGTCCACAAAGCTTTGCTCTGGATGGATGTGTTCGTACGGCACGCCAAGTTGCTCTGAAATGATTCGGCGGACCTTCAACGCACGCTCCGGATTCGTGCCTGTCTTCATCTTGGTAGGAATGTCTGAGGGTAGCCCGTGGTCGCGGCAACGCCGCTCACCAAAGGAAAATGCTTGCTACAGCCCAATGTTCTTGGCGGGGTACTTTTTGAATGTCGCACCGTGTGCTTTCAGTTTCCCAAGCACAGTCACCATCCAAGGGTCCAAGCGATGTCCAACGGTCATTTCTTCCTTCGGATCCAGGTAGAGATTGAAGAACCAAGGTGCCAGCCCGACGTCCTGAACGGTCGCGAGGTCGATGTGCATGTGCGGGGCCTGGGCCAACACGACCTTCACGTGGGCTTTGTACTCCTTCATGCGACATGCCATCAGTTCCTTGCCCCACCAATAGTAGACAGCTTCACGCTTCGATTGCCCCTCATCGGTGAGCAGGAACGAGGTCTGGTCTACAAAATCATAGAACCTTCCCTCCGGCAACGTGTCGGTTCCGACACCGGCGAGGTTCAGACTGACTCCAAATAGATCCATCAGGTCGAACAGCCCGTCGCTCGTTCGCCCAGTTGCAATCATGCCCTTCCAATAAGCGATGCCTGGCACGCGGACGCCGCCCTCCCACGTCGTCCCCTTCGCACCACGGAACGGCGTGTACCCTGCATCTGGCCAGCCGTCCATTTGCGGGCCATTGTCCGAGGTGAAAAACACCAGGGTGTTTTCCAAGACACCGGCGTCACCCAGTGCCTTCATGATTTCACCGATCTGGGCGTCCACCTCGTGAACGCTGTCCTTGTAGGGGTACTTCGCTTCACTCTTGCCGGCATAGTCTGGGTGAGGAAAGTTGTCACAGTGGACCTTCATGAAGCAATGTTCAATAAAGAACGGCTGTTCGCAGGCCGCGAGTTCCTCGATCCGCTTCACAGTGAAGTCGGTGAGCACCTGATCCGCCTTGCTCATGTCCTCCGTCGACAAAATCTGCTGCAGTTCCTCCGTGCGTCCGCCCTTGAAACCGTGAGTGAGGAAATCCGTTGGTCCCACTGCCTCGAATGCGGCAAGACGTTCTGGATTGAGAACGAGGCCCGGGAAACGCCGGGCGTCGACACGCTGAGAAATCTCTTTTTGAGCCGGGTAGTAGCCGTAGAATTCATCAAAGCCGACGTCGTGCGGACGCATGCCTTCGGACTCGCCGATATGCCACTTGCCTGAAAGCAGGGTGAAGTAGCCGGCGTCACTGAGCAGCTTCGGCAGACTGACTTCGTCTTCCCAAGGGTTGGCCGTGATTTTGTCGCCAGCCAGAATCGGCCGTGTCAGTCCCGTGCGTATTGGCAATCGTCCGGTCAGAATCGCCGAACGGGTTGGTGTGCAGGTTTGCTGAGCGTAGCACGAAGTAAGCTTGAGACCTTCTGCGGCCAATCTGTCAATGTTCGGTGTCGAGGCACCGGCCAGGCCTCCACCGCCATAGCAACCGGGATCGCCAAAGCCCATGTCATCGACCACGAGCCAAAGGATGTTCGGCCTTTGACCCGTCTTCGCTTTGAGTGCGGCGAGTCTTTCCTCCGCGGCCTTGTCCTGCTCGGGACGCGGGATAACAGCTTCAATGTTTTCGGCAAACGGCACTGACCGATCAAATTTGGGTGGTTCCTGCCCAAAGCACGCTGTCGCACAGCCAAATGCAAACACAAGAACGCAAAACTTGTTCATCTCTTTGGCTTCTTTCTCAAAGGTCAGTGAATAGCGAAAAGGAATGAACGACATGCAAGCAGACCGAAAACCGGCCCCGCCTTCCGCCAGCGAATCCGATGGCCGCCCAACAACTGCCAAGCAAGTGACAAGATCGACGTGGGCAGTCTGCCGGTCATCATCCCATGCCATCATATCGTCGCGAAAACGCACACGCACGCAGTCTCCGTGATTTGCTCCGAGTTGATGGTGCGGAACCTACACCGATATTCATGCACCGGCACTCAAACGCCCATGACGCGAACCATCAAACTCGAGCAACCCACTCGCACAAATCTGAAAACATCGATCGAGAACATGTTCACCGGCGGGAACAGCTCGATACCTCGTCTTTGTGAATTGATCACTGGCCCGGGCATAGGAAAGCACAGCGGCATAGAAAACCACGACGAACAACTCACCGGGCTGATGTGTCGCGTGGCTCAAAGGGCATCAACATCGCTCCGGCTAGAAAGCAATTCGCCCCCTGCAATGTAAAGGCGGTCGACACTGTGATGGCTGTGGGATCTGGTTCCCCCGGCAACACGAACGCAAAACAAGCCGAGGCCATGAAGCCGACGCAGCCCAGCAAATTGATGAAGACGATCCACCACGAGAGACTACCGGGACGAAAGGTCCAGTGCGCGTGACCATTTTCAATGAACGCCAGGTACCCCGACGCCAAGAACAAAATGGAACCAATGAAATCCGGCCCCCAAACGAGCGCGTCCGTTTGCAACCAATTCAATGACGGCGACATCGCATCCAAGGTGTTGGCGTTGAACAACAATGTCCCCGCGAATTGCAACGCGCAACTCAGCCAGCCGATCTCCGTCGGATACCAACCAAACCAGGGACGTCGTCCGGGAGCCTCCCCATCAAGCCGCGATTGAGCGTTCGCGGCTTGAAACAGTTGCATTCCGGCTGCGGCCGTGAACGGGATCGAACCGACGAAGTACAGTGCGTTGATTTGCCGCGTGAACCCAGGCCACTCCGCGTGGCTAGGAAGCAAGCTCAACGAACTCGCGATGGCAAAACACGACGCGCCGATCGCGAAGATGACTCCGATCGAAGTGTTCAAACGCCGCGAGGGAATCTCGCTGAGGCGAGGCACCGCAGCCGCCGTCAGTCCCTTGCGGTGCGGTCGCGAATTCCAAACGTGTCGGCTGCCGTCAATGGTATGCACTCGTCGCGAAACAAACGGCCACGCTCCCGCAGTCTCGATTTCGAGAGGCGGCTTGTCGTGGTCATTGACAGGCGATTGCATGCATTCATCCAGCAAGTATGGGAGAAGCTTCCAGCATCGACCCTCCGACGCATTGCCACCGGGTGCATTTCTATCGTCAAGCGGGGCACATCGTTGACGTAACGAACTCAAAACGGATCGCGACGATTCCGTTTTGCGATCAATGTTTGAAACCCGACGCCTCGCTGGAATCCATCGTGGCGTGCTCGGGATGCTTTTCGAAGTGCTTTATGGCCCGCTTCATGTCTTTGAGCAAGATTGAGCCAAGGTCACGACTGACACCGTCACGAACCAAGATCCGCTGAATCACCAACTCTTCGCGATTCGCGGGGAGGGAATACGCTGGCACCTGCCAACCGGTCGCTCGCAATCGATCCGCAAAGTCATAAAGAGTGAACCCCGGATTCGCACCGTCTTTCATCTTCCAGCACAAGGCTGGGATTCCCGATGCCATGTCGCCATCATAGATCATCTCGAATGGCCCCAATTTTTCGATTTCTCTGGCGAGGTAGTTTGCCGTTTCATAGCAAGCGGCATGCGTACGGCGATAACCTTCCCGGCCCAATCGCAAGAAGTTGTAATACTGACATACGACTTGCCCACCGGGGCGTGAAAAGTTCAATGCGATGTCTCGCATGTTTCCGCCCAAGTAGTTCACCCAAAAGATTTCTTCTTCGGGCAAATCCGCTTCCTCACGCCAGATCACCCATCCCACACCCAGAGGAGCCAAGCCGAACTTGTGTCCTGATGCATTGATGGACTTCACTCGCGGAAGCTGGAAGTCCCACACCAAGTCCGGTGCACAAAACGGAGCCAGGAAGCCGCCACTTGCTCCATCGACATGAATTCGGATGTCGATGCCAGTCTCTTTTTCGAACTGATCCAGAGCATCCGATACCGCCAACACTGGTTCGTACTGGCACGTGAACGTGACACCTAAAGTTGGCACAACGCCGATCGTGTTTTCATCGCAGCGTTGGATGACTTCCTCTGGCGTCATGATCAACCGGTCGTTCTCCATCGGGATCTCGCGAAGTTCGATGTCCCAGTAGCGGGCGAACTTGTGCCAGCAAACCTGGACGGGACCAGTCACCAAATTGGGTTTGTCGATCGGCTTACCGGCTTCCTTGCGTCGCTTTTCCCAAGCTCGCTTCATCGCCATCCCGCCAAGCATGGCCGCTTCGCTCGAACCGGTCGTCGAACAACCAATCGTGTTCGCGGAATTCGGTGCGTTCCAAAGGTTGGCCAGCATGTGAACGCAACGAGATTCAATCTCGGCGGTCTGGGGATACTCATCCTTGTCGACGATGTTCTTGTCCATGCAGTCGTCCATCAATTGACGGATTTCTGGCTCCGCCCATGTCTGGCAAAACGTCGCCAAGTTTTGACGCGAGTTGCCATCGAGCATCAATTCGTCACGAACGGCCGCATAGATATGCTGCGACGACTGTTCCTCGGACGGGAACTTGAATTTGGGCAAGGCCTTTGAAAGATCCGAAGAAGCGTAAACTTCGTCGTCCAACATTTCGCGAATGTCATCTTTGCTATGCAAAGGCATGGGGTTTTCTTTGGTCAGAGGAAGCGCGAGCGAGTCGGTGAATGAAGCAAGCGCCGAGCGAGGACATTATGCTTGGCTGGCAGCATACTGGACCGGACGCGTTTGCGTGGACGGGACCGACGCATGTTGAGTGCATGCACAGAAAACGCAAACTGCCAACACTCATTGCCCCGTTGAGTGTTGGCAGCGAAGTGTCGCGACCAGCTTGGAAAGTCGTCGCCGGCCGCGACAGAGATTGATGTGCAATCCGAACTCGTCTCAGCTTTCGGACTGTTGCGTTTGTCCCGACGCCAATGCGTTCTTGATCACACCTATGATGGCCAACAAGGCGCCGCCACCGACACCGCCTGACGCCACGCTTCCAAGAATGGCTGACAAATCCATCGCTCCGCTTGGTGCGGCGGTGATTCCCAGCATGCTGAGCAGTTGTCCACCGAGACCTCCGCCGATGATGCCAGCAATGGAGTTCCCGACGATACCAAGGTCGAGCTTTTTGACCAGTTTTGCGGCTGCATTGCCACCGCCTGCACCGGTGATGAGTTGAATGATGAGAGGAAGAAATTCCATAGGAGAAACTCAGTCAGAAGAAAAGAAGTAAGCGTCGTCAATTGAAGACGCGTGCCGCCATTCGTGATCCCGTACTGAACGCTCGTAATGCGCCTCCGTGGCGTTTCTTTGAATCAAGGTCAGAGCGAATCGAGAAAGTTGTAAGATGCGGTCGTTTTGGTTTCCGAGATCGGTTGAGGATCGAGCTTTGCTGGCAGCTGACCGGCCTGCAAAATTTGCACGAAAAAGTCAACTTCTGACTGAGTGAAATTTCCTGTGATCCGACCTTCGCCACGAATCACTCCATGGACATTGGGAGCCGTTATCCCGCATTATTCACCAAGCCTGTGAGCTCGTTGTTTTTTGTTGGTGGCGTGGTCGGGAGCATTGCTGTCCGAGCTTTTGGCGTTGATTCTT
>NZ_NIZW01000029.1 GCF_002727185.1 Rhodopirellula bahusiensis | reverse complement strand
GCTGAAGGCTTGGTCTTTCTGGGCATCTGAGGTTCCTTGAGTTCTTTTCAGTTTAAGGACTCGCGTGGCCCCCAAAACCCAGGCCACCTCAACTCTTCCGGAAAATGCAGCAGGCCGACCAAGCCAATCCCGAGCAAAACGATGCCTACCCTCCCCCAGAAATCTCACTGAACACTCGCTTCCCGACCCCTCCCGCTGCTGAGGTCGTGCAGTTTTTTGATGCCGCTTTTCGGCTGACTTACACACGGCGTACCTCTCCCGAAACGAAGTTTGGGGAGAGGTCGAGCGACGCCGTTCAGGCGTACGCGAGGGTGAGGGCCGAGCATGGGAAAAGGCGCGCACTACCCTCCCCGGAATTCTCGCTGCACGCTCGCATTCCGACCCTCCCCAACTGCGTTCAGGAGGGTGATTTCAACCTTGCGAGCACGGCACTTCAAAACTGCACGACCTCTGCTCGGGCGGGGTTCTCAAGGCGTTACTGGCAAAGCACTTGAAAGCTGCACTCCACGCCAATCCCGTGAGGGGAATGGCGAAGATTAAAAACAGAAGCCAGACCAATACCAAAGGAAGGTTTGCCATGAAATCGGTCGCTCCAATCAACGAGAATCGCACCGGCGAGGCCAGTGCGAGCACGGTCCGCTTTTAACGAGCTTCTCTATTCTTGGACAGCTTCGAAGATCGCGATTTGGCCATCGTTGGGTTTGCCGTTCGAGTTTTCGCCACCGTTACGCCACGACAAGACAATGCCGAACAGTTTGCCATCGATTTCAACGGGGCAGAAACCGTGCATGTGCTGCATCAAGTTCAACGTTTCATAAGTCGCGGGTACCAAGGCACCGGCCGGCTTGCCGTTTTCCAACACCAACACGGGCGCCGATCCATTGGTCTTGGGCAACGGGTTCAACAGTGGCAGAAACATGTTGTCGCCGACGTGGAAGAGGTTACAAGGGTTGGAACCCTTGGGCAGTTGGATGAAGTACTCCTTGTCCGCACCCGGCGTGCGAAGCTGAGCTCCACCTGGAGTGAAGGAGAAAATGCGACCGTGCGAACGGGATGCAATTTCAACGATTTCTTTCCCGTCTGCGGTGGCGACCTGCACACCATGGCCAGTGTTCAGCATGCCGCCGCTGCCTTCTCGGCCGCCCCATGCCGGACCGCCCCATTTCCACTGGCCGTCGACCAATTCGGCGGACAGAGCAAAGTCACCAGGTGCGTATCCGATGACAACAACCAATCGCTTTGCATCCGGCAGAAAGACAACATCGCAAGGAGTGAACCGTCCGCCTGACTTGAAATATTGATTGACGGTCGGGTTGTCGAATTCGTCGCCCTTGGGCTGAGTCAGTTTCGCAAGGACTTCACCGCGTTTCGTCACAAACACTTCTTGCGTGTTGGTCGAAGCAAACGTCCAGTACGATTCGCCATCCAAGACAAAACAGTCGGTTCCATGAGCGTTCATGCCGGCAGCGAACACTGGATCCTGGTCTTCAACGAGAGTCCATTCCTTCAACTCGGAATCGAGCTTCACGAGCCCGTGCTTGGCAACCACGGTCACGATCTCACCCGTCAGCAAATCCCGGTCGGCGTTGTTGTGCAGCCCGCCCTTTGCGGCATCGAACATGGCTTCGGATTGCTTGCCAAGATCGGGCCGGTGTTCCCAACGATACGTTTTGCCGTTCGCTTGGAACTTGTTCGTTGGAGCGGTTGGGTCAAACGCAGCGGCGGATTCCGTGGATGTCTCGGCGGCATCGCCATGGTCGTGACCTTCGTGGGCCATTCCATTCATTGGAATTCCGGCGAGTAGAGCAAAGACGGAGCAGATGAAAAATCGGGTGTACGACACGATTGAGAGTCTTTTTGGAGGATGATGAATCTGAAATGCACCGGCCGTGGTGGTAGTTTCCACGAGCCATTTCGGTGCATCCTGCGGGTGCCAATCTCTGTTTTCTGGGCCAGATCTGTCAATTGGGTGACGAAACCGAGGGCCGTTTCCAGCTCGAGCCTGCCCACAAAATCGCGGCAAAAGGCTCTGTGGCGACGATTCTACTTCAAACCGAACAGCGATCGCACGCTCTTCAAATTCACTCTCCAAAATAGACGGGAGTTCAGATCGGCCAAATCCCAGCGGTTCTAAGCGGGTAGGCAGGAATAGCTGGGTAGAACCTCACGTAGGCGAGTCTCTCTGAGACTCGCAAATAACAGCGTCTCGGGGAGACGCCGCTACGTGCTCAAGCCCAATGACTCCCGCTCACGTGCTTAGGGCATGGGAATTGCGACTTCGATACATTCGACATCGGCCAATCCGCCATCCTCTCCCTCCTCGATCGCGAGGCAGTTTCGATCGTTGAGTGCGGTTCCGGCAGCGCGTATGCTGAACAGATTGCGACGACGAGAGACCGCGACGAAGCAGGTTACATCACGTTTGCCGCAAACAAGAATCTGGCGCTATCGTTGTCTCTTTCAGCGTTTCCCAATGCCGCAAAAGAATGACCCAAAAGCAAACCAAGTCGGCCATGGTGGGGCCTCGGCAATTTCAGTGGCAGGGCGGTGGCTGGTTTGGATGCGTGATCGGCGGATCCGCTTGGCTGGTTCCCATGTCGGCGATCCTTGCGTTGAACGGTCAACCCATGCTCGCTCTGGTACCTTCGGGATGCTGCGTGCTGACGATTCTTGTTGGACTGGCCCTTTGGCACAACCGTGACGGGGTGCGTCCGTTTCGAGCATTGATTGGCATGTTGATACTATTCTCGATCACGACTCCATTTGCTTGGTTCACCGTTGCAACCAACGCAACGGCGGATTCCCTTGTGCTCCTCAATTGGCCTCATTCAATTGCGATCACTGCGATGGTCGCGCTGATCTGCCCCACCATTGCGATCTTTTTTTGCTTCCTTGAACACTCTCATCACGGCACGTCGAAACAGGCAAACCAAGACGCGTGAACTCCGATCAGACGCGCATCGAAGTTTTGAACATGTGGTCTCCTCGCCCGCCAACCGAGCGTCCTTCCCCAATCAAAATCGATTGTGAAGATCAAATCTGTTGACAAACCCTTATCGACCGCCGCAGTCTGATGCCAGTTTTGATCTCAGCCATCAAGCCGTTCGCAAACGAGTTTCGCGACCAGCGACCGCACTGCTCATCATGGCGTCGATCCATGCCGTGCTTGTGACGATCCATCTTGTTTCAGCAGGCTTTGTCTATTACCAGCAGCTTGGTTCTGGGATTTCGTTGATCGCGACCGGCACCGCCGCCGCACAACTCGTGTCGATGATTGTGATCTCCATTGGCGCTGCCAAGCTTGGGTTTCTAGAATCGTACCGAATGGCACGCATCGGATCGATTCTCGCGTGCGTTCCCTTGCTGACACCCTTCGTCTGGCTAGGCATCCCATTCGGGATTTGGGCATTGAGACTACTCCGTGATCCTGAGGTCCGCGGAGCGTTCAAAGATCAATCAATGCCCGATGAGTTGGATGGCAATTAAGCATCCACGGCCACGAACTGGACGTCGAGTTGGATGCGTTCGACCAAACACAATACAAACGCGGCATACGTTGACTCGCAGCATCAGTTTGGATAGACCGTTTGAGCTTGCTGAAGCGAACCGTGGCTAACGCCAAACGGCTAAAGTGATCGTGGGAAGGAACCGTGGTGGATGTCAAAAGGGTCGAGGTGATCGATGCTCATCAAAGAAACCAGTGTCCACGCAACCTTGGTGAGTAGTTGCGACTTCTTTCCTCTCACGAGCTTGGCAACGAATTCATGCACCGCATCCATTCCCTGGTAAGAAATGCGTCCGCATTGGCCATTGCCGTGGTGGCATTCTCAGCGTCGATCGATGCGTCTGAACCCAAGCCGATTGAAGCGTGGGACAGAGTTGTTTGCATTCAAAGCCAGGTCGAATCGAAACCTGACACAGGCAAGCTTTGCTCGGCGTTTCTCGTCAACGCAGACGAGCGGTTGTATCTCGTGACGGCTGGCCACGCTTCATCTGAAACAAACCTCAAGAGCAAGCTTCGGTATCGAGATCCAGATGGCGTGACGCAGTGGGTATCGCTCAAGACATTCTTCCGAACATCGACCAATCCGTGGCAACGAAACGAGCAATCCGACTTCGCGATCGCAGAGCTTCCCGATGTCGATGGTGCTGAAACGTACCGTTCTCATCTTTCTGCACTCTCGATCTCTTTGGATTCCATTTGCACCGAAACCCCGCCTCGCACGACCGAAGTCGTGACGGTCGGGTTTCCGCTGGCCATCGGAGCCGGTGATGTGATCTCACCCGTCGCGGTGGTGGGGCATGTCGCATCTCGCGAAACGAGCACGGCGAATAGTTGGGGGCACGAACCAATCGTGTATTGCTCGCCAGCCCTCGCTCAAGGAACCAGCGGCGGCCCAGCTTTCCTGAACAACCAGCCGGACGGAGAACTGACGGTGATCGGCATTTACGTCGGCGTGGTTCACGACGTATCGGGTGCCAAGCTGTCCAAGATGGTTCCCGCCCACCTGATCCGCGCGCACATCTCGTCACAGCAAACGAACGAATAGCGACGAATTGAGCGAGAGACGATCTCGCGTCATTCGACGTCCGCGAGCTGCTGCCAGTACCGGCGGTTCAATTCCGCAATTGGCGACCGCGTGGCATTCGGCAGCAATCCACACTGCGATTGATCGGCTTCTGATCGTCAGCAAACGGGTCGGGTGGAGCCTTGCCTCGCCCCTCGGCAGCCAGGAGAATAGATCCCATCGGGATGGGAACAGGTGAGAACAAGCCGTCCCTCAAGAGTTGTTCTCACCGCTGAACCGTCCGAAATATCCTCAAACACCTATTCTCACCCGGTACAACAGGTGAGATTCAAGTTATCCGTGGCAGTGTAGGATCGTAAGCACTCCTGTAGTGAGCTACCAATACTTTGACACCACTCCCACGACCAACGGAGGTACGGAGACTCACGCTGAACGACGCTAGTAAGCGTGCAGCTTCAATCGCCGCAAGCGCTGTCGCAAAACTGAATGGACATGGCTGGGTGCCGACCGTCGCGGAGATCGGAACACCGGATCCAATTGATCCCCGCCCAGCAGGCAAGACGCCAACTCGTTGGATCGTGCAAATCGAATGGTCGCCTGCTGATGGTCGCGACGCGGTACTTGACGGCGGTCCAATTGCGATTGTCGATCTTCTGACGGAGTCGGTAGACTGGCTGTGACTGGAACCCAGGAATCGGGTAACCATCGCGTGCACCCGAGTACGCGAGTCAACGTTTTTGAAGTGGAAGATCTTTCGCGCGTACCGGGTGACGCGTATCGTTACCCGACTGTAGTTGCAGACCGTTGAACATCGTCAACCCTTACGATTCCGCGAGCAAAGTCACCGCCCAGTTGGATTCTGGACGCGGCGTGGTGCGGACATTCGTTGCGCCATTTGTTCTTGGCATTGCAAGTGGCTTCCTCGTTTTTGTGTTCACAATGGTGACTGGGGTGCACGGCGGAATGGACACAACCGGGTACTACGTCTATGGCCCGCCGATTTGGATGGCAAGGCTTGACATCGACGAGATTACTTTCGTTGTTTCGCTTGCAATTGCATCTTGCCTCATGTGGGTTCTATACTGGTGGTTCATTCTAAGGCAATCCGCGACGCCTCCGGTCTTAGGTCGCGTTCTCATTGTCATTGTTCTGCACGTCACGCCTGTAGGTGTATACCACGCTACGTTCGGCTTGCCCAAACTACGCGGAGAACCATGGCATTCACACGGAGCGGGGCTTGCGGCCGAATTTGAAATGGACAACTTTTCTCTCCCCGCCCGGTGATGCCCGCCGTTATCCGACTGAATTGCATCCGATGAAACACACTCCGATGTCTGCTCGGTCAGCTACCGCTCGCTTAGCAATGCTTGCATGCCTTGCACTGTTCGTGCTCTCGCTCATCCCGACCGTACCGCCAAGGTTCTTCGCGTTTTCGGCCGCATTACTGTGCTTGGGGCTTCCCGCGGGTTACGTGGTTCCTGGATTCGACAAGCCTGGGTTGGGGTTCCTGCTTGACCTCGCAATCGGCGGCTGGGTGTCGTGGTTGCTGTATCCGCAGATTCGAGAGGCGATCGTTGAAAACTCCGGCGGCTCTACAGCGTGCATCATTACTGTCAGCTTGGCTATCGTTGCTTACGCCATACTTGTTTACGGTATTCGGTATTTGCTGGGGCATAGTGAACGGCTGCGTCAATTCTCAACGGTCGCCGACACAGCGACAAACGGATAACCATCGCATCCAACGGAGGACGGGTGGCACGCGTTTTGGCATGCTTGCAAGTCATTCGCCCGTTCCCCGTGATTTCTACCGTTCGCCGTATCAACATGGTGTCGCGCCTAATCGAATTTTTCTCTCTGAATCACAGACGATGGATGCTCGAGAATCGACGGTCAATCCCTACAAGCCCTCCGCCACTAGCGGAGCTCAAGCAACGCGTCGAGCTACCCGACGTGGTTTGCCGATCGTAACGGGTCTGATTTACGCGATCTTCTGCGCTACTGCTCTTCTCTCGAGCGACTGGCTTGGCACAACGATTCCAACGGGGCTGATTCTCTTTATCCACTTGACCATCTTGCCGTTCGACCTTGCGCTCGGACTCTACATCTACTTGGGGTACAACGCTTTCGTTCCGGGTTTGTTCGTTGGATGTATCTCGGCGTTCGCATTCGCTGCGTTGTGTCATGTATGGGTTTCGTCTGGATTCAGACATTGCAATGCCTTGGCACAGGATTCTTGCGGGATGCATAATCTACCGCAGCGGATAACCCATACGTGAGCCGGAGAACGGCTTGCAAGATTTTACAGATGGAAAGTCAACAGTCCGTTCCCGATTACGGCAAACGTTCCCCGATTGAAATGTTCCGGCGACAAATTCGAGGATGCCTTGCGATTCTTGCGGGCACGACACTCCTGATAGCCTCATGCACGCTCATTCGCGGCGAGATACCGCTATGGGCGATACCAGCCGTTCACGGTGTTATTTCCGACGCCTCAACCGGAATTCCAATCGCTGACGCATTCGTCTCTGTTTCCAACGATACCGATCCTCGCATCGTTGCAACCGCTCGATCTACCCCGAACGGGCATTACACGACGAAGCCCGCCCTAACTTACGAGTGGTTCACGCTTCCAGGTGACCGCGTGGAACACTGCACGGTTTCGGTTTCGGCCGATGGGTACGTAACCACAAAGACCTCTGCTGTGCACGATACTGGCGAATTATGGGCTGGCCAGCCGGCCGCTGATCGCTACATTGACTTTATCCTTAGGCCGGACGCGGTAGGCGATACAAAGCACTACAACGAATGGGACGTCGAGCGTGAACAGGCCGGGGAACAATGACATGCGCGGGAGCACGGCTTGCGGCTTTTTTTCCAATGGATATTGAACTCTCCGTGCCCCGTGATGTCCGCCGTTCCCCGACTGAAGAGACTACACGCTAATCGTGAACTTTCTCGTGATGCTAGAAGACGACTTGGATCGCATCTTGCGTTTCCGCGCCGTTCTTGCTCTGCATCATCCCGCGGCAACGCTGGACGTCCATCGAACTGCTCCCGATTTCATCGCCGCGTATTCCTGTCTCGATCGCGCCCCTGATCTGATTTGCCTCGACCACGATCTGTTCACCGATTCACCTGATGACCCCGATCCGGGTGATGGCCGTGATGTCTCTGCGTACTTGGTGACACGCGAACCAACTGCTCCCGCGCTTATACACTCGACCAACGCCGTCGCGGCTGACTCAATGCTGTATTCGATGCGCGACCATGGATGGAACGTAGATCGCATCGCGCCGCTTGGCGAGGACTGGATCGAGTCGCACTGGTTTCCGACCGCTCGCAAAATGCTAGCCGATCACGATGCCCAACGTTAGAATTGCGGGGAACCACCACGATCGGGACATGGGCCCGGTTGCCCGGGACCCCTCCCACGCCACCTAGCATGCGGGACCGCACCAGGCGGTTCGTCGCAAGGATGCAAACGAGTGCCAACGCTCTTCCGAATTCAACATACCCTCGGCGGTCAACGGAATGAACGTGACAGAACCGTGCGGTACACCAAACGACGGGAACCGCACTACCTGCAAACGACCGACGCTCATTGGAAGCGAGCAACCGAAGAATCGGTCGGCGGTGTCGCGGGCGGTTCCATCCTTGCTGAACGGAGGCAATCAGGAGCCGTCGTTGATGACTCGAAAACCAGCGAAAAGCCGATCCTGATCGGTGCTGATGAATCAGGATCGGCTGAGAGGCACGCCCAGGTGGATTCGAACCACCGACCTACGGATTAGAAGTCCGTTGCTCTATCCAGCTGAGCTATGGGCGCGAGGGGAGGGTCGCTCGATGGCGACGAGCGGCAGTTTAAACCACCGGTTTCGATTTGGCGAGTTGACCTGGATGGTTTTGGTAGTCGCCTGAAACGCCGCTCAATCGCCCGTGTGGCCGGTCTGCTCGTAGGACCAACCGCAATCCCCGCACTCGTTCTCGTCTTCCGCCATTTCTTTGCCGCACGCCAGACAAGCGTCCTCATCCGAGTTCGCCATCACTTCATGACGAGCCTTGGATTGCGTCCGTAATTGACTGGCGATTTGTTTGGCATGTGCCGCCTGAGGCTCCGGCACGTTCACCTTGACGCCCCCATACGCACCGGAATGCATCCAATTCATGCCGACCGTGTGGTTGTTCATCAACCGGGGAGTCAAACCTTCGTGCGTTAGCAACATGGCCAACATCTCTGCATCGACCACATGATCGAACACATCGACGACAACAAAATTGGTTTGCATTGGACGGATCTCGGTAGGTTTGGATTGAAACGCGATCCATTGGCGGGCCGGAGGTGAGGGTCGCGGGTGGCTCGTCACTTGGAAAGTGACGGCTACTGTGCACCGAACTCGGGCCACTGGGGTCGCAGATGAATGGGCGAGGAATTCATTGCTTGTGGGCGCTCAATCCAACTGCTCGTATGCCTAAAAGTTTTCACGACTTTCGCTGGTAAACGGTTTCAATCGCTCTGGCCTCTTCTCCGTCAGGCGTGACGTTGTAGGCGGTGATGATCAGGCCGGATTCTCCATCGATCTGGTACTGGGTCTTCCAGCCCCAACGTGGATGCTCCTTTCCGACATCGTAGTGGCCGAAGACTTCGAAACCTGAATGCGCACTCGATGAACCTTCGGCCACGAGAATCGGCCCACGCGAAATCATGATCGCTCCGCTCATGTGAAAGTCGTCGACCCAAGACACTTCGAAGTTCTCCGTGACTTCATTGAAGGCGATCCATTCTTCGCCGTGACGCAGGCGGCCTTGAATCTGACCTCGATACACGTGACGAAGGAAGCGGCCTTCCAGCATCGGCTTGATGCTGCCGGAGACTTCGGATTCGTCAGCGAGCTTGCCGGGCTCGAACCAGGTTCGGCAATTCCCTTGCCACTCACCGATCAACGCATTGAAAACTTGCTTGGCGGGCATGGGAGCACTTTCGAACGGGTTGCAAAGATTGAAATGATCGGCGACCGAATTTTAGCCCCGTTAGCTAGCGTTTTGTTGCAACAAGGGAAACCGAACCCACCGCGTGCATTGCGATGCCGTGCTGACGCCGCGGGTTTGATGTGCGTGCCCACACTGCAACGCATTGTCCAAGACGTTGCCGGGCAGCGGGTTCATGCGAGAGCCTGAGAACGATTCGACCAGCATCAAGCTGCAATGGCGAAGCATTCCAAGATTGGTCCGTCATAAAAAACGACCCCGGAAAGGCGGGCTTTCCGGAGTCGTTTGCGGTGAGATCTTCGATCGACGACGAACTATCGTTTGGCGACCGGTTGCGTGTAGATCGCGTGCTTGGCGTTGCCACCGGCTCGCAAGTAAGCGACCAAGTCAGCGATTTCTTCCTGGTTCAGCGTGTCCAACAAACCGTTGGGCATCATGCTGACCTGGGACTCTCGCGTTTGGATGACGCCTTCGCGGTCAACTTCCGTCAACGACGATGGATCCAGCATGTTGGTCATTACACTCAGGACCTTGTTCCGCATGTTGATCACACGCCCGGTGATGACTTCGCCATCCTCGGTCAAGAACTGAGTCGATCCGTATTGGTCGCTGATAATTTTGCTGGGTTCGATGATCGAAACCAACATGTCACGCGGACTGAACTTGCCGCCGGCACTGGTCAAATCAGGACCGAGGATCCCGCCTTGCAGTCCCATGCGGTGGCACTTGTAACAAGTCGCGGCGGCGAACATCGCTTTGCCGTTTTCGAAGCTGGGGCGACGATTTTCATCACTTACCAAATCAACCAGATCATCGACCTTCCATTCCTTCACGAATTCGCGAGGCGGTCCGGCGGGAGCCTCATCGGTTCGTTTTGGCTTGGCGAGCACTTCGGCCAGCGACTGCTTGTCAGCATCGGACAGTCCGTCCACGGTGACCTTCTTGATGTTGTCCAAGAAGCCGCCAAAGGACATGCCGCCACGAGCGGTTGCCATTTCGTTGAACCATGCCAAGTAATCGCGGCGGAGATCCATGCTCCAGCCTTCCTTTGCCGCCCGCAACGCCATCGCGTAGTGGATCTGGCTCTCTTGGCTGGGCGAATCCTGCAGAGCAGCAACAACCGCTGCGGTGGACTCGGGTGCGTTCAGGTAGATCGCCATGATTGCCAGTTCGCGGTCCAGCGAATCGACACCGGATGGGAACTGACCTTTGACCTTGCCGATCAATGCGTCTCGTTGAGCTTCGGTGAAGTCGCCCAAACGCATCGCGACCAATCCAGCCGCACGAAGGAAGTCGATCTTTTCGTTTGCACTCAACGATTCCAGGTCGATCGATTCCAACGCTTTGACAGCGTCCGCTTGATCGGCCTTTTCACCGGTCCGTGCCAAAGCAACGACACCGAGAATCTTCGCTTCGCCGTTTGCTTCGTTCAGAATTGTCTTCTTCCAAGTCGCTGGCGAACGATGTTCCAGAGCGACTCGAGCAGCGAAACGAATCGCACGGTCGTCGTGACTCAGGTTCGCAATCGCAAGCTTGACGGCTTCGTCGGCACTGACGGACAGATCAGCGTCGGCAACGTGCAAGGCTTCGATGCTTTGACGCAACTCACGAAGTTGCTCGGCGTCGTCTGATGCGGCAACGACTTCTTCGGCCGCGTTGGCCGCGTCCAAGTCACCGGTGTACTTGATCCGGTACAGACCGCTTTGCGTGCCCCGTCCGCCGATCGCGAAATACAACGCTCCATCGGGGTGAATGACCAAGTCGGTCACGGGCAACGGTGCGGCGGTGGCGAAGGTTTCGTACGTGCCGCTGTAGCTGGATCCGTCTTCGGTCAAATGAACCGCGTGAATGTTGCCGTAGCTCCAATCAGAAATGAACAGAGCGTTCTCGTACTTTTTCGGAAACTTGGCTCCGTAGCCAAAGACGATCCCGGTCGGCGAACCTGGACCGATGTCGACAGCCGATCCAAACGAATCAGGATAGTAAGCAGGCCATTTGCCGGTGCCGTTGCGCCATCCGAATTCGGAACCACTGATGACGTGGTTGATTCGCGTTGGACGGTACCAAGGCGTGCCGACGTCCCATTCCATGTCAGCGTCGTAGGTGAACAGTTCGCCTTGACGGTTCAGAGCGATGTCATAGGGGTTTCGAAAACCGGTCGCGATCAATTCCACTTCGCTGCCATCGGGGTTCAGCGAGCAAATGAATCCACCGGGTGCCATGCGATTGGCATTGTGACCGCGAGCATCGGGCATGCGACCGAGCAAGTGATCTTCCGTCCAAACCTTGGGCACTCGCGAGTGGGCGATGTCTTCGGGCAGGTTGGTATTGTTGCCCGCGACCATGATGATGCGTTTGCCATCGGGAGTCACGATCAATGCGTGCGGTCCGTGCTCACTGCCGCCGTTGAGCGGGATGATGTGCTCTTTCTTGTCGTATTGGTCGTCGCCATTGGTGTCAGTCAAACGCCACAAACCGCACGGGAATTCGCGAGCGTTGACGTTGGCGTACAGCGAACCGAAAGCACACAGCAAACCTTGGGCACCAACGAAATCGATTTCGAGCTTTTCAACTTTGGCTTCGCCCGAGGTCATGTCGATTCGGAACAGCCCGCCGGATTGATCGCAGGCGATCAAGCGGCCTTTTGGATCGACGGTCAAACTGACCCACGAGCCTTCTGAATCCGCAGCGACTTCGTGCAGCAATTCGACTTCGAAGCCTTCAGGGACTTTGAATTGCTCGGCGGGCGTGACACCCAACCCAGCAGCGGAAACGTTCGAAAGATGAACTTGGCCCAGTCCGAGAACGCCAAGGATGGCTCCCAGATAGACGATGGAGGACGTCACCGGGCGAATGAGCCGGAACGACGAGTTTCCCGCGTATTTGCCAGCGAAAACGCCAGCAGACGTGGAAGAACGGAGGGATTTCATGGACGAAGCAATTGCCGAGAGGAAGGGGAGGGGTGGGGACGCGGTCGCAAACCACGCGGTCGAGCGTTCGCTCGGAGAAGTCCATATATTAACCGGCGGCCAGGGCAACCGCCAACCAACACGGTGAAGATCTTCGAAGTCCCTCTCGCCAGCCCCACAGCGGCGTGAAACCGCACCGATCGATCCCGTCACGCCCTCCTCTTCCTCGCATCAGCACAGGTGCGTGGCCGAGCGGACTGTCGTTCGGAATCCCACGCTTTATCTTGGTTGAAGTGTGTTTCTGACTTCTTGCCAGCGCCTCCCGTACGGGAGGCCCTGCAGTTTCCAAGCTGTTGTTTTGCTACGCGTTTATCATCATCCTCCCCTTGGGAGGGTCGAGCGAAGCGAGGGGAGGGCTCAGCATTGAATCCAGCACGTAACCCTCCCCGGCCCGAAGCGGCCCGACCCTCCCAAAGGGAGGGTGAAGTAAAACTGCACGGCCTCCACACCCCCCGAAGTGGTTCAGTGGCCGTTTGGGCTCGACACGTCAGCCGGTGGCTTGCTACAGGCCACTTGAAGCGTGGTTTCTGCCACGCGTTCTCGTTTGTTTTGTGTTGGTGGCTGCCATGAATACTTGGATCGGAATCCCGTCTTTTACCGCCCTCGTCTGCATGATGGCGGGCATCCTGGCCGGCCATTTGCTGTGGTATCGCGACCGCTCGCGAGACGTTCAGGCGATCAAAGACGCTGAGAAAAAGTACGCGAAAGCGAAAGCGGCAGCTCGAAGTCGAAAACACCATTTCCTCGGCATGCAAAGCGACATCGATTCGCTGCAATCCAACCGAGACGAAGTGAAGGCGGAAAACGAACAACTGCGTCAGTGGCTGAAGGATCAAAAGCAGCTGACGGCCGAAGCGGAAACCGAACTCGGCCACCTGCGGACCGAACACAGCCGCTTTGAATTGGCGGCCAAGGACGCGGAAGAAGCACGCGACGCGAAGGCCGAATCGCTGCAACGGGCCGAAAAAGAAATTGAATCGTTGCGTTCCGCTTTGGCGGACAACGAGACTCGATTCGAAGAGTCCGCTGCCAAGATGCGAGAGCTCGCCGAGACCGCCAAGGCAACCGGCGACGAATTGGCCAACCGAGAGAAGCAACAGGAATTCCTGATGCAGGCCAACGAGCAACTGAAAACACAAAATGCTGAGCTCGAATCACAAGTCGAAATCACTCGCGGTGAAGTCTTCGCGGCCGAGGAAGCACTGAGCGCGTTCAAACAGCAACAAGCCACACTGCAAACCGAACAACAACAATCGCTCGGCCAGATTCAACAGATCCAAGCCGATTTGAGCGCCGCCAACGAAGAAGTCGAGTCGCTCTCTCAAGCCAACGAATCATTGATTCACCGAATTGAGGAAGCCGTCACCCAGCGTGACGCGGCGATCTTGCAACGCGATCAATTCGCCGCCGAACGTGAAAACGTTTCCAACGAATACGACGAAACGGGTCAACGCTACGCCGAACTACAAAAAGAATACGAGAACCTGCGATCGCAACACGAAGTCGCCATTCAAACCGCGACGCAACACGAAGAAACGGTTCAATCAGTTCGCGAAGAATTGCAGACTCGCACCGAAGAAGTCAGCGAACTCAAGACGGCTCGCATCCAGCTCGAATCTGCGTTCCAAGAGAACGAGTTGAAGCTGCAAACGTTGCAAGGCGAACGCGAGGAGTTGGCAGAAGAACTCGACGAGCGAACGCTTCGGATTCAAGAGGCGATCGACAGCCGGGTGATTGCCGAAACGGCGCTCTCGGAAATTGAAAATCGTTTGGACCTGACTTGTGCTGACCTGAATTCAAAACTGGAAGACAGGGCATCGCAATTGGCGACAACTGAATCCAGTTTGGCCGAGACACAGTCCCAGCTGACAACAACGGTGGAAAAACTATCGACCACCGAAACGCAACTCGATCAAACGCAAACGGCGTTGACCGTCGCCGAATCCAATCTGACGGAAACACGTTCTCAGTTGTCGACGATCGAGTCTCAGCTGACGACCGCTGAATCGAAACTCGCCAGCACCGAATCAGAGCTGGATCAAACCAAGACGGAATTGCAGACCGCTCAATCCAATTGGACTGACAGCCGATCCAAATTGCAAGAAACTGAGTCCAAGCTTGCCTCGACCGAGCAAAAGCTAGCAACCACCGAGACGCAACTCGAACAAGCACAATCCGAGCTGGCATCCACTGCGTCGCGACTGGAAACCACGGAGTCATCCTTGGCTGCCGCGATCATCCAACGCGACCGTCACGAATCGACCCTGCAAGAAATTCACGTGTCGACGGAACAGCTTCGCAACGAGTCGACGCAGCTCGAAGCCACGATCGCTTCCAAAGACGATGCGATCGAACAACTTCGAAGCAGTTTGCAAGAACAACAGGATGCAGTGTCGAGGCACCGCGCCGAAATCGAACGCCTTCAATCGGTACGTCCCGAATTCGAAAAGCTGAAGCAAACGGTTTCGGATCGCACCAACGAAACCACGCGTCTGGCTCAGCAGGTCAAGAACCAGCAGCAACGCGAATTGGAACTGCAACAAGAGATCGACGAACGCAACCAACAGGTTCACTCGCTGCGTCGTTCGCAAGAACAATTCGAATCCCGAATCAACGAGCAAACTTCCTTGGTTCAGCGATTGACCCAAGAGCTGAAGTCAACGAAGGACTCGCTGCAATCCGCTCGTCAGCACGAACCACGTGCGAACGCGATGCAATCCCAGGTCGGCGACCTGACCGAAGAACTCAAACGAGTCTCCGGTGAACTCGACCAAAGCTTGGATACAAATGCGGAAATGCAAGAACGCATGCGAGTGTTGGAAGGCAAGCTGCACGAGAGTGCCGCGGTGATGCGAGACCTTCGTCGCAAGCGAGCTCACGTCCCCGCGTTGGATTCCAACGAGAACCAACGCCGCGCTGCGTAGTCATCGCGACTGCCGGCTCACATCAACATCTCTTCGCGAATTTTGGTGAGGTAGGCCAGCATCGGTCGCGGGCGGCCTTTGGCATCGATCACGCCGGCGTGCGGTGTCAGGTGAGGATGCTGGTCCGACCATCCATCCCACACCACCGCGTGAACGATTTGCTTGGATAGCAACGTTTGGATGAGCGGTTGAACAAATTCGAATTGTGCCTTGGCCCACGCATCGGTCTCACCATTGATCTCGGGTGAAAGCGGCCGAGTTTGAACCGGCAACCGAGCGAATGCGTCTTTGCCGGGAGCACCTGCCACCGACAGTTGAATCATCAACGGTGCGTTGAGTGTTGCCCACCGGTCAATGATCTGACCAAACTCGACGGCCGATCGCGGGTGAGTGTCCCCATCTTCAAAACCAAATCGGAAGTTCAATCCGATTCCGGCCAGCCCCAAACCGCTTCGCAGCAGGGCGTCGGCAAAGTGCAACGGGCTGATGCCTTGTTCGTCGCGAGCCAGGTATTCGCCGCAGGGCTGGTCAAGCGACATCAAAACGGGTGTGTTGGGATCGCAACGGCGAATCGTCTGCAGGATTCCAATCGAGAACCGCATGACTTGTTCGTCATCAAAACCCAGTGGACCGGCAACGTTCAAACCTGACGCTGCGTTCCAAAGATTCACGCGTCCGCGAAATTGCTCGACCGTTTTTTCAACGAAGCTGGTCATCGTCGACATCAACTTGTCGAAGTCGTCCTCTAGCAACGTCAACCAATCTGGCAACAAGCCTTTGCGATAATCGATCACCGGACCGCCGATCACACGCAATCCCATTTGAGCGCATGCGGTCAACGCTTCGTCCACTGGTTCGTAATTGGGGCGTCCGCTGTCGGTTTCAATCTCGCCCCAACTGATGCGAACGGCGGCGGCATTGAAGGCTCGCGTGATTGTCGTTTGCTCGTCGATGGAACCGCTGGCCCGACCGGACTGCATGTCAGCAGTGACTTCGGTGGCGGGCAGCGGCGGCAAGACTCCGACCGCCAACATCGTGCTCAACCGATTTTCACGACTGCGGCGATAGGCGACGGATTGAGTCGAGAACAACTCGCCAAGTTCATTCGATGCCAGCTCGAGCGATTCAATGGCTTCGAAGGCGGCATCCACGCACGATGGATCGTCGGGGGCACACTGGGCGGCGTCCAGAAAACGTTTCGTGCCGCGTGTCAGAAAGTCGTCAAAGCGATCGCTGAGAACCAACCCGCCACGTTGCCACACGTCGGCTTGGACACGAACGCGGTAGCAACTTCCCCGAGCCAATTCGACGAACAGCCGATGGGCACTGTCCAGGCATCGCAAGCTGCATGTGCTGAGTTGGCGAAACCCGATCGAGGGAATCGGACAGGTCAGGAACAATTTGGCCGAGGTGTCGACGCCGCGAGTCAGCGTGAAACGTCCGTTCGAATAGACATTGCGAGACTGCCACGGCACGCCTTCGATGCCGCACAGATACGCGTCCTCCCAACGAGTCGATTCAAAGAACTCGTTCGCTGCGTCAGGGACATCAAAATGCATCTGCCCCATGGCAACCAGCGATTCAAAGACCGAACAAAAATTATCGGGAAACGTCCGAAACGTCACTCAGGACCATCCTGGCAACTGAGACGGTGTGGCTTTCCGGTGTCGCCCTGCCATCCGTCGATCCCGACGTTCGTTCGAGTTGACTGAAATGCCCGAATCGAGCGTCAATCAATCTTCGAAGGATCGTCCGAAACTCCCTCCTGAACGATCCCTGGCAACAAAGTGTCTTGTCCGAGTGTCATTCCCAAGGAACTCCCGCACACAACGTGTGAACAACCACCTTTGTCCAACCCGGCTGGAACAACCGAGTCGATCTGAAAAGGGGCCGGGTGGGATGGATTGGCACGCGACTGGCGCCACTCCGCCGGCTTTCGCCTTAGCGCCAATATCCTAGTCGGTTCCGTCAGTCGCCGCGAGATGGCTGGTTCAGGGCACAAGAGCACCCGTTGGGCGACGAATCACCCGTTGTGTCTCGGCGTAAAAGGTTGCCCACTGGCGCCATCGCTTTAAGACGCCATCGCGTGTAACCTGTTTCGCTCGTTTTTTGAATTGCACCTTCTGAGAAGCAACACGCATGGACTGGATCGCGGAAGACCAACTCGGATCGCTTGGATTGCTGATGGGCGAGGCGGTGGAGCGTCTCGTTGATTCGCACGACCAGGGTTTCGATTCCCGCGCAGCGATGCTGACGGTGAAGACGCCAACCCTGACTCAAGGCGACAACGGCGTTCGTTTTGATTTCCAGGTTGTGGGCAACCGAGAGAAACAGCAAACCGTCGCTCTGGAAATTGTTCCTCAAGTCGACGAGGACGATCCGGGCGGCGTTGGCGAACTGACCAGCGAGTGCCAGTGCGGATGCGTCGCGTTCCTGCGTGACCAATCTTGCCCGCACACCTTGGCCGCCGCGTGGTGGTTGCAAGAACAGATCGCTCGGCGAAACGGCAACGGACAACTGATCGAATTCCTGGGCGGATTGAAAGCGGACGCGGTCGCAGCCGGCAAACAGTTTGTCGATGAACTGTTGCGACGAGCCAAGAATTCGCGACCGGCTCCGGCCGAAGATGCCGAGCCCACACGATTGCAGTGGCGAGTTCGCGTGAACATGGCGTCGCAAACGGCTCCGCTGACAATCACTCCCTTTGAACAAAAGCAACGCAAAGGCGGCAAGGGCTGGACCAAGGGACGTGAGGTTCGCAGCTTTGACTTGTTGGACCAAAACTTGTTGACCGATCCGCTGGACAGCAAGATCGCTTCGCTGACTTCGGTTCCAACGCACGGCGTTCACGATGACAACTACGCCATCTTCGAAGCGCTGCGAATGCTCGCCGGTCACGAGAACGTGGCTTGGGACGATCAGAACGCACTGCCCGTCGAAGTCTTCTGCAGTCAATTGTTGTTGACGCTGCAGCCGGTCGAAGTTGAACAATCGAACAAGCCGAAGAAGTCAAAGAGCCAAACCGACGGCAAGACATCAGAGAAGAAAGCCTCCACCAAAACCGCTCGCAAATCATCGGGCAAACGCTCCGGCAAATCTGCCGACGAGTTGTTGGGCAACGTCACCGCAACGATGACCATGCCGGAATCGGAATTGGATTCGATCAGCGTTTCATCCACGGATGATTTGATCCCAGACGAACTGATTCCGGACGACGAAAAGGTCGAGGTCCAGTTTCAACCAAGACTGTCGGTCGACGGCATCGACATCGACGTGCAAAAGTGCGAGACAGTGGTCGGTGGATTGAGTCCCGTCGAACCAGCAATCATCTTGGCCGACGCGGATGAAGATCGCATCGTTCTGTGCACGCTAGCGGATCCCGCCGCGATAGGAATCATCCAGTTCTTGCTTCGAGGCGACTACCGCGACACGTTGCTCGATCACGCGACAGCGTCACGATTGGCATTGGCCGCCGGAACGATCGATTCATTGATTCGCGTGGAACTGCCGCCTCAATTGGCGGGACCCATTGTCCCGGCTCCGTGTGAGTTGGTGTTGCAAATGCGTCCGCGTCCCGGTGCGGGATTGAAAGTATCACTGCGGGTCTATGAATCCCGCTTGCGTGATTCGTTGGTTCCCGGGGATGCTCCCGAGTTGGTGCCTTGCTTGGCCGAAACCGGTCCGATCCGCTTGCAACGTGATCTGAAAGCTGAATTGGAATCCTCCGAAAAGATTGTGCAGCAGTTTGGGCTGAACCGACTGTCTCACGAAAGCACGATGGAGTGGGTCGCACTGACCGACCATGCTGCTCTTGATCTGCTCGGCCGTTTGCACGACGCGGGCGATGACGCGCCTCGAATTGTTTGGCCGGAAGGCGAAACGTTCCGCGTTCGTGGCGAGATCACACCGAAGTCATTGCGAATCAAAATCGATGATTCACCCGATTGGTTCGGCATGACGGGAACGGTAACCGTCGATGGTGTCGATGTGCCTTTGCAAGATCTCTTGATGGCGGTCCGCGAAGATCGACAACTCGTTCGCGTTGGTGATCGCCGGTTCGCCAAGATCAGCGAAGCGTTCCGCAAACGTCTGACTCAGTTGGGCGACACGCTGGTCAGCGAAAAAGGTCAACTGCGTTTGGCTGGCGCCGCCGTTCCGCTCGCACGCGACGTGCTGGGCGATGACGTGACACTCGAAACCACCGCGGCTTGGCATCAAGCAATCGAGCGTCTGGATTCGCTGCAAGATTGGTCACCGGATCGTCCCGAAGGCCTGGACGCGAATCTGCGTGACTATCAGCTGGACGGTTACCGTTGGCTGGCTCGTCTGAGTCGCTGGGGAGTCGGCGGCGTCCTGGCCGATGACATGGGTCTCGGTAAAACAGTGCAAACGCTTGGCATTCTGGTCGAACGTGGCCCAACGGGTCCCGCGTTGGTCGTGGCACCAACCAGTGTCGGTGAAAACTGGGTCCGGGAAGCGGAGAAATTCACGCCCGCTCTGACCGGCAAACTGTACCGCGATTGCGATCGAGACGAAGTCATCAAAACCGCGGGTCCCAATGACTTGTTGATCGTCAGCTACCAATTGTTGCAACGCGACGCGAAACGATTCGCTTCGCGAGCTTGGCACACGCTGGTCCTCGATGAAGCTCAATTCATCAAGAACTCGCAAACGAAAACTTCGCAAGCAATTCGAACGATTCAGGCCGATTGGCGGCTCGGGCTTTCCGGTACGCCACTGGAAAACCACTTAGGTGAATTGTGGAGTCTGTTCCGCACGCTGAGCCCGGGCTTGCTGGGTTCATGGCAACGATTCCGCAGCCGGTTCGCGGAGCCGATCGAACGACACAGCGACGCAGATCGTCGTGAGTCACTCGCTCGCTTGGTCCGTCCGTTTGTGCTGCGTCGAACCAAAGACAAGGTGTTGAAGGAATTGCCGCCTCGCACCGAAATCACGCTTCGCGCGGAATTGTCGGCTCCCGAACGCAAGCTGTACGAAGACGCCCGATTGGCTGCCTTGGCGGAACTCACCGCCGGCGGTGGTGCTCCATCGCACGAAGGCCGACGTCGCATCCAAACGCTGTCGTGGCTGACCCGACTGCGTCAGCTATCGTGTCACCCGTCGCTCGTCGAACCCAGCTGGAAGGGCACTTCGTCCAAACTGCAACTGTTCTTGTCGCTGGTCGAAGAACTTCGCGAAGGCGATCACCGGGCGCTCGTGTTCAGCCAGTTCGTCAAACACCTCAGTGTGGTGCGCACGGCGCTCGACGAACTCGGTGTTTCCTACCAGTATCTCGATGGTGCGACACCGTCTCATGAACGGCAACGCCGCGTCGACGCGTTCCAAAACGGCGAAGGCGACTTGTTCCTGATCTCACTGAAAGCAGGTGGAACGGGATTGAACCTAACGGCTGCGGATTACGTGCTGCACTTGGATCCATGGTGGAACCCAGCCGTGGAAGACCAGGCGACCGACCGTGCACACCGCATCGGTCAAGAACGCGCCGTCACGGTTTATCGACTGGTCGCTGAGCGAACGATCGAGGAGCAGATCCTTCAGCTGCACGCCGACAAACGCGAACTCGTCGCCGGCATCCTCGACGGAACCGACGCCGCCGCAAAGCTGCAAACCCAAGACCTGATCGACCTGATCAAAGCCGAAATGGGTTGATCTGCAGCAGCACTTCACCGCGGCAAACACAGTTGTTTGCGTGGTTCACCGCGGCGAACTGCCCTGCGTGAGAGTTTCCCGCCAAAGCGATTTGGATATCAAACTCTCGCCGTGTCGTCGCCCTCTTTGGCATCGACTTTGCGGCCATTTCTCTCCTGAACGACGCTCTGTGAATGTAAACGCACGCGTCAATTTGTGCCCCTACACAGGAGACCGAAATGACTAAGCGACTACCTACACGCCAACGACGTCTTGCCCTTGCAGTCGCAGCTGGATTGATCACGCCAATGGCCGCTGTGACCACTGCCCAGGCGGGGTTTGGATGGGAATGGGAAACCGGATCGCCTTACTATGAGGACGACGCCTGGTACGACGTCAGCGAATGGTTCGATGGCAACGACTACAACCCAACCGATGAAGCGATCGGCCGTTGGGACAACGAAACGTACGACCGCGACGAAGCCTTGACGTCCGGCGACTCTGACAACGACATCGACTGGACGAACAATGACCACGGCTACTACGCCGACACGAAGTCCAGTGACACGTGGTTCTACGACTACTACGACCACGGGTATTCGGACTACGGCGACTCCAACAACGATGGCAACTACGAGTACACATCGAACTACTACGACTACGACAACGATGGTGTGTACGACGCCTTCGCTTCCTACACCGACACCGATGGCGATGGCGTCTATGACGACGCCACTTATGTCTCGTTCTCCGACAGCGACGAACAAAGCGACTCGCAAAAGACTGCTCAGCAAAAAGCCGATCGACAAAACTCATCGGCCAAGAGTCAGTCGTTCACCGGTAAGATCACTCGAGCCAAGAAGGTGAAGACACCAGCAACGACCAACATCGTTGTGGAACTTCAGAACCAAAGTGAAGGCAAGTCAATGATTGCCGACTTGGGTCCCGCTGATCAACTCGACCGAATGCCGCAACTGAACGACACGCTGACGGTCAAGGGTTCACCGTTCAAGACCGGAGACACCAGCGTGCTGCTGTCGCGATCAATTGAGCACGACGGTCAACAGATGCAGGTTGAACGCAGTGGTCGTGAATACACCGGCACGATCGAAAGCACGAAGACAGTTGACGTCCGAGGGCAGCAACGACAACTTGCAAGAATCAAAACTGACGAAGGTAAAAAGATGCTCGTCGACTTGGGACGCAAGCAAGACTTGGATGCCAACATCAGCGAAGGAAGCCAAGTGACAATCAACGGTCCTGCCGTTCAGGTGAGAGATCGCGTGGTGTTGCTGGCGACGAAGGTGACCTTGAATGGTGACACGATCGAGATTCCGCGAATGGCAAAGAAGTGATTCGATTGATCCCGTTAACCAACCTAGAACACAATGCGTTCGGCAACTCGCCGAACGCATTTTTTTTGATCCAATCGAATGAGATCGCTTTCGATGGCAGTCGACGTCCGCGACCAAATTACCTTTGGCTACTTGCATCGCAGACTGATCCGTAGAAGAATTAATTCTCGGACAATTTTTTAGATCCATCCCTTGTATCCATCGAGCAATAGTAATGTCGCGATTGTTTTTCTCCGCCCTGTTTGCGTTCAGCGTTTCTGTCTTCACTGTTGGTTGCGGAGGCGGCGGCAACGAAGTGCTCGAAGACACTCGCTCACCAGCCGAAGTGCAACAAGAACAAGATGATTACGAAAAGCAAATGGAAGACACTGCTAGTTCCGCTACAAACAGCTAGTTCGCTGGCTTGGAAGGCAGGATGAAAGGCATGGCGTAGATCGTGGTTAGCCGAAGAAAACGAGCAAACGCAGTTGGCCAGACGCCTGCAAATCCTGAGAGCTCTTCCACGAACTTGGAACTGACGGATCGCGTTTCGTACGCGATCCTTTTAGCGAGCATTTGCGGGCTCGCTTTTTTTCTGCGCCTCGTGAACGTGCTGCAGACATCTGAAGTCCCGACGCTGATTGAATTGCTTGGCGATGCCAAAGGCTATTTTGACTGGGCGATTCGCATCAGCGACGGCGACTGGTATGGGTCGGAAACCTTTTATCAGGCACCACTGTACCCATACTTTCTTGCGGTTCTGATCGCAGTTTTCGGCCCGAGCATCACGCTGATCCGCGTCGTTCAGATGTTGCTCGGCGTTGCTGGCGTGGCCCTGATTGGCTCGTCAGGCCGCAAGCTGTTCTCAAAGAAAGTCGGATTGGTTTCGGCATTCATGCTGGCCGTTTACCCTCCCGCCATCTACTACGACGGCATCATCCAGAAGGCCTCCTTGGCAACTTTCCTGCTGTGCGTCTTGGTGACCGCATGCGTTTACCTTCAGAGCAACAAGAGTCGCCGATACGCTGTTTTCGCGGGCATTTCCTTGGGCCTGCTGGTACTGACGCGAGAAAATTCGTTGCTCTGGACGCCGCTGATTCCGCTTTGGATTCTATTCGGCATGGATGAAACCAGAGTGCGTCGATGGACGCTCGTCGGTGCTTTCGCAGGTGGACTCGCCTTGATCGTGGTGCCCGTCGCGGCGAGAAACGCGTCCTTGGGAGGCGAGTGGTCGCCGACGACATTCCAAGCGGGGCCGAATTTCTACATCGGCAATAATCTGGAAGCCAGCGGAATCTATATTCCGTTGGTGGCGGGTCACGAAACGCCGATGCACGAGCGTGCGGATGCACAGCGATTGGCGGAACAAGCGGTCGGTCACGAGCTTTCTTCTCGCGAAGTTTCGCAATTCTGGATGTCACGGGCGTGGAAAGAGACTCGGCAGGCCCCAGGTCGCTGGCTGCAGCTGATGGTCGCGAAAACGTTCATGGTTTTCAATCGATATGAAGTTCCCGATGTCGAAAGCATGTACGTTTACCGGGAATTCTCCTTTGCGTTGCAACTCAGCCGAATTTGGCACTTTGGCATCCTGTGCCCGTTGGGAATTTGGGGATTGTTGGTCACTCGGGGTGACTGGCGACGACTTTGGCTGCATTACCTGTTGCTGCTATCGATGGTCGCCGCGGTGGTGCTGTTCTTCATTCTTGGGCGATACCGCAACCCCGTCGCGATTCTGTTCGTTCCATTCGCGGCGGCGGGTGCCGTCGACCTGTACCAGCGTTTTCGCGAACAACATTGGCGATCGCTCGGTGCCGCGGGCTTGGTTTTGGCTCTCTCAGCCGCGCTCTGCAACATCACCGTCTATGACGAGCGATCGCTCCAAGCCAGCTGCTACATGAACATGGGTATCGCAGCCAGCAAGGCGGGCGACCTTCCGGCGGGGATCCGTTTGCTGAAGAAGGCGATTGCCGAATTCCCGGAAATGGCGGAGGGATACGTCAATCTTGGCAGAGCCTACATGATGAGCCAGCAGCCTGGGCGAGCCGCTCAATGCTTCCAGAACGCTCTGATTCTTGATCCAAGGCTGGTGGGAGTGCACCTGCAATTGGGTGAAGCGTTCGAAATGTCCGGAATGCGACAGCAAGCGATCGAGCAATATCAGCGGGCATTGGCCCTCGATCCGACGGACTTCCGAGCCTCGGAAGCCCTCAACCGGCCCCGCTGAATCTTCACATTGAGCAATCTGGCGTTCGCCCTGAACTCGCTCTGTTTACAGTAACGGCAATTTAGACGCCCTACCAAGGCACAATTGTGAAATTCCCCTCTACAAAGAGGTGATCCCGAGCTAAAATTCATGCTCAATCTTCGGGGTTTTATCTTCCCCTTTCGTCCCTTTGCTTTCTTCAGGAGCATCTTCAATGCAAAGAACTCATCGCTCGCGATCAGGTTTCACCTTGGTGGAACTGTTGGTCGTCATCGCCATCATTGGCGTCCTCGTCGGCCTCCTTTTGCCAGCTGTTCAAGCAGCTCGAGAGGCAG
Organism: Rhodopirellula bahusiensis; assembly: GCF_002727185.1. NCBI lineage: Bacteria > Pseudomonadati > Planctomycetota > Planctomycetia > Pirellulales > Pirellulaceae > Rhodopirellula > Rhodopirellula bahusiensis. Next base: position 52,029 of record NZ_NIZW01000029.1, on the reverse strand, counting down.
CACGACGCATGTCGTGCAGCAACAATTTCAAGCAGCTTGGGCTTGCGATTCACAACTACCACAGTGCTTTCAACCAAATTCCAACGAACGGAACCGGTACAAAGCAAGAAATTAGCATGACCGACGGTACCAACCAAAGTAACCGTCTGTTCTTGAGCTGGTTGGTTCCGGTCCTGCCATACATCGAGCAGCAAGGACTTTGGGAGCAAATCTCAAACCCAAGCACAGAAGTCACACGCGGGCAAGCCTTGCCTGGCAGTGTGAATGGCGCTTGGCCTGCAATGGGACCTTGCCCTTGGCAAACGACCTATGTTCCTTGGGTCACTCAAATCCCCGCCTATCGCTGCCCCAGCGATGCTGGATCGGCTCAAGGCCCTGGTCAACTCGCACGTTCGAACTACGCATGTTCGGTCGGCGATGCGGTTGACCGAGGTCACAATGGCGGTGTGAATGACTTCGGTTACTTCGGAAACCAAAACAACCGAGACGAAGATTGGGCCGTGACTCGTGCACGTGCCGGACAACGTGGTTTCTTCTGGAACCGTAACAAGATCCAGTTCCGCGACGTTCTCGACGGTCTGTCAAACACGATCGCTGCGGGCGAAGTTGTCACTTCGGGCGGCAAGCGAGAAATCAATGCTGACTTTGTTCGGAACATCACCACGATGTTGAATCCAAACGAGACCGTTTTGATTCCCGCACGCTGCAAAGAAGGGGCGCACATCGATCCGACGCGTCCCCAGTTCTACGCCCCAAGTGCAAATGTCAGCGGAAGTTTGTCTCAAGCCAAGCACGCACGCTGGGCGGACGCGCGACCCTATTACACCGCCTTCCACACAATCCTGGCGCCAAACGACGCCAACTGCGTGCACGACGGTGGCGATGGTAACCACTCAGGCGTGATCTCAACTGCGGGCAGTCGTCACGCAGGCGGTGCTCACGTGTTGATGGGTGACGGTGCCGTGAAGTTCATCACGGAAAGCATCGACACAGGCAACCTCGAGTCAAGCACAGTCGGTCGAGATGGACCAGCCTTGCCGCCAGGATCACAGAGTCCATACGGAGTCTGGGGTGCACTCGGAACACGTGACGTCAAAGAAGTCGTTGACTACGAACTCTAAGACTTCGAAGTCATAAAGTTCATCAACAATCGAAACCTCGCTCGCAATCTGCGGGCGAGGTTTTTTCGTATCAATCGCAAATCGATTGTTAAGGCGTGACTCGCCCTTCCCAGCTCATGCGGCGATCGCCAATGGCAGGACCAATCCGGTTGTTCCGCTACAATCTGTCCGTTTCAATCCCATGTGCTTCACTGCCACCTACGTCACCTCTACCTGCCGTTGAATGCCACGCCCGACGATGACCGAACCATGAATCAAAATCGAGTCCGGCTCAGCCTGAAGAAGCGGATCGCTTTCAGCGCCTTTGTCACCCTGTCATTCTTTTGCGTCGCCGAAATCAGTTTCCGTGCGATGGAGATCTTTTGGCCGCCGCGCCATGTCGATTTCGGACTCGGGTTCAACGACGACAGCCGCATTTTCATCGATTCGAAGATCCACCCGGGTTACATGGAAACCGATCCGGCCAAGCGTGTCAGCTTTGTGAAACAACGGTTCCTTCGTGAAAAGCCAGCGGACGTTTTTCGGGTCGTGGCTCTGGGTGGTTCGTCGGTGAATTACCTCGAGCCTGAATTCGAGCAATTGGAACGTCAACTCAGCAGCGAATCCAAACAGATCGAGATCATCAACTGCGGCGGCTTGGCCTACGGAAGTCATCGGTTGGTGTTGGTCATGCGTGAGATGCTGGAGTACCAACCCGACCTGATGCTTCTTTACACGGGTCACAACGAATTCGAGGAGGTTGAACAGCTCTCGCTTTCCGGCGTGGACAAACTGTCATTCGAACGAACGATCAGCCACTCAGCGATCATCAGGTTCCTTCGCGATCGTCGAGCCGACTACGAAGTCGACCGTCTCGAGAAAGAACACAACCAACGACTGCTGGCCCGCGAGGAACCAGTCAGCGATTCCAACTTTGCCCGAGCCTGGTCACATGATTTTGGTGAGCAAGATGTGCAAGAACGCATGCAGAGCTTCGAACACAACCTGAAATTGATTCTGACGACAACGAAGAACCAGCAGATCCCAGTCATCATGGGCACCGTTTCATCCAACTTGCTTCAGCCCTACTTACCTCGCGAAGCGGCGGCGAGATATCAACGGGTGTACGAACTCTGGAAAGACGGAAAGAAGGACGAAGGTCTTCAGCTTGCAAAGCAGATCTTGGCCGAAACGACAGGCCGGCATCAATGCAGCGAGTTAGAAAACAACATCCTAAAAAATCTGGCCGACGAGTATTCGCTGCCTATCGTCGATGTTGAATCAATGATCGCCAACGCGGAACCACATGGCATTCCTGGCGAAACACTCTTTGATGATCACTGCCATCTCAATGATGCGGGCCGAGCCATTTGGATATCGGGTTATGCACCGGAGATCCAGGATGCAATCCAATCAACATTGAGCACACCCTAAATCGCATTGGTGGCTGCGATTCTGGTTGTGGCCGTGTTGCTCGCTATCGTCTTGCCTCTGCATCGATAGCGATTGGCTGATTACGATCCGTCGTTGACAACAGCCGATGAAGTCTCGCGAAATGACCGAGCGATGGATGTCCTCGACGGCTAATCGAACATTGAAAACTCACTGCGTGGCAGAACGCCAATCAAACACGAGTGTCAAAACCCCTACCCCCCGTTCACGAAAACGCTCAAGCAGCCACCTTTGCTGCTCACACCGAAATCCGGCGCTTCACATTTAACGTGAACCAACGCAACCTTAAGAGGGCGTAAATTGAACCTCAGGCTCCACTAAGCCACATTGAAATGCTAACCTCGGCTCTCCATTTGGGGGTTTTCTTTCCCCGTTTAAGTGCTTGTCTTCCTTAGGAGAGTCTTCCATGCAAAGAACTCATCGCACACGATCAGGTTTCACACTGGTGGAACTTTTGGTCGTCATCGCCATCATTGGCGTCCTCGTCGGTCTCTTGCTGCCTGCTGTTCAGGCCGCTCGAGAGGCAGCACGGCGTATGTCGTGCAGTAATAATTTCAAGCAAATCGGGCTTGCGATTCACAACTACCACAGTGCCTTCAACCAAGTTCCAACAAACGGAACTGGCACGAAGCGTGAAATCGGCATGTCCGATGCCACGAACCAGAGCAATCGCCTTTTCCTGAGTTGGCTTGTTCCTGTTCTGCCCTACATCGAACAGCAAGGATTGTGGGAGCAGATCTCAAACCCCAGCACGAATGTCACACCAGGGCAAACTTTGCCTGGTAGCGTGAATGGTGCTTGGCCAGCGATGGGTGCATGCCCATGGCAAACTCGGTACGTCCCTTGGGTCACTCAGGTGCCTGCCTATCGTTGCCCCAGTGACACGGGAGCAGCCCAAGGTCCTGGTCAACTCGCACGTTCGAACTACGCATGTTCGGTTGGTGATGCAGTGGACCGCGGTCATAATGGTGGCGTCAACGATTACGGATACTTCGGCAATCAAAACAACCGTGATGAAAACTGGGCCGTGACTCGTGCACGTGCTGCACAACGTGGTTTCTTTTGGAATCGTAACAAGACCCAATTCCGCGACGTCTTGGATGGTCTGTCCAATACAATCGCCGCTGGTGAAGTTGTCACTTCGGGTGGCAAGAGAGAAATCAATGCAGACTTTGTTCGAAACATCACCGCGATGGCGAATCCGAACAACACGATCCTGATCCCAGCTCGTTGTGCGTCTGGTGCTCACATCGATCCGACACGTCCACAGTTCTACGACCCAAGTGCAACCGTCAGCGGAAGCTTGTCGCAAGCCAAGCACGCTCGCTGGGCTGATTCGCGACCGTACTACACGGCGTTCCATACCATCCTAGCGCCAAACGGTGCCAACTGCGTTCACTCCAACAACGATGGCAACCACTCTGGGGTGATCTCGACTGCCGGCAGTCGTCACGCTGGTGGTGCTCACGTGCTGATGGGTGACGGTGCGGTGAAGTTCATCACGGACAGCATCGACACGGGCAACCTGGAGGCAAGCACCGTCTGCCGAAATGGACCTGGACTTCCACCTGGATCGCAGAGTCCATACGGAGTCTGGGGTGCCCTCGGAACACGTGACGTCAAAGAAGTCGTTGACATCGAACTTTAAGACTTAGAAGTCACAAAGTTCAGTAACAATCGAAACCTCGCTCGCATCCCGCGGGCGAGGTTTTTTGATGCGCTGCTGAAATGAGATCGCTCATACAGAGAGTCGTTGCTCAGGCTTCAAACTATCGAGTCAAACGACACGACTAGTCATCATCTTCCGATCCATTCAGGAATCGCTCGGTCGCAGCTTGGTCGACGCGAATGTAGTGATCGCGAAGCGGGGGGAAGACATCGCCCTGCACGCTCTCCAACCGCAACTTTTCCGTTGACCGACGTGGCATGTGGCAGTCGACACAGTTCTCGGCAAAGTTCACACCTTCGTGCGGGTAGTAACCGCAATCACTCTCGCTCTCATGACAGTTCATGCACCGGCTCGAGAACAGGACTTCGTTCCCTCGTTCATTGTGGTGAGGGTCATGGCAATCGATGCAGGTCATCTGAGATTGCCGGAAGCACTCACTTTGAGACAATCGATTCAACTGATTGCTGGTGTGCACGCTGTTCTTCGCATCGGCTTCTTCATCAGGAGGATAGTAATGCTCCTCCAACGGATCGCCCGGACGGAAACTAAGCGCGTCGCCCTTCAGTTCCCGCGAGCCACCATGACACTGCCCACAAATGTCCATTTGAAGCTGACGCTCTAATTCAGCCGGATTGGTGATCCCGACGGCTTCAAGAGCGTCCCGATTATCCCGGTGGAAATCCACATGATCCTTTGCCGGCCCATGACACCGTTCGCAGGTCACACCCATGATCAAAGAACCTGGCGTGTAGTGATTCTTCTCGCCACGAAAATCAAAGTACGTCATGTGGCAATCGAGGCAACGCTGCGGGATCGGCCGGGCATAGGCGGCATCCCCGTCAATGTAACCAGGGCTATTGATCCATTGATCGCCATCGGTGATGTGCGTCACGTTGTGTTGGTAGAGCCCGTCCCTGTGCCAATACAGATAGGTCTGAGCCATTTTGGACGACCCCATGATGATCTCCATCGGGACGTCAAAGCTCCAGTCGAAGAAGTGGGCTCGCTGTAGAAACTCATCCCCTTGCTGAATCATCTCGAAAGACACATTGGGATCGGAAGTTTGAAAGCGATTGCCGCCGGAATCAAAGATTCCGTCGATTGTTAGCTCGTTGACTGGGCGACATGTCTTGTAGTGCCCCGTTGCGAGAAACGACTGATACTTCTCGCGATGGCATTCCTGACACTGCTCGGGGCCGACGAATCCGGGGTTTTCGTGGTGGGGAGTTATGTCGTCCGTTTTCTGCGGAGACTCGCCGGGGCGGAATGGAATCTCGACACCGCCGCCATCTTCGTATTTCCCAACGAACCAGACGTTCCCGGGAATCAAGTTCACCAACATGTCGCTAGGCGGGGCGGTGACTTTGGTTGCCTCCAGCAAAGCCGACGACTCCGCCTCGCTGCTCTTTCGCTGTTGCTGGCTCTTCACCAAATCACGAAACCGATCATCGTCGCGTTTCGTTTGCATCATGCTGTACCCAAACCAGCCGACGACCGCGACGATCACCACGAACACTATGCCGCGTTTGTAATTCAAAATCTCAGTTCCTACCGCGTAGTTCTATCCCCAGCACCGATTGGATCCAACGAACTCGCAAACACTAAGCTACCGGATCCAGATCGGCTTGCTACCAGCTTAGCTTAGTCGCGTGTCACGTGACGACGGAGTGCATCGCGATAATCAGGCGTCGGTTTTGGCTGGGATCAGGTTCACGACGGTTTGGATGACTTCGCCGATCGTCATGACTCGGGCGTAGCGGTCGCGGAGCGTTGCCAGTGTGGCGTTGTGCAATTCCGGCGTCACGGTCGCACAGCAGTCCTCCACGACGGTCACCAGGTACCCCAAATCACAAGCGTCGCGAACCGTGGTCTCGACGCATTCGTTGGTGTAAACGCCGACCACGAACAAAGATTCGATGCCCATGTTCTTGAGCACGTAGTGCAGGTTCGTCGAACTGAACACGCCGCTGGCGGTCTTATTGATAATGATTTCATCTCGATCTGGTTGAGGAGCCACCTCCACCAAGAACTCCGCCTCGCGTGAACCGGGTGCCGCAAGCAGGTCCAGCCGCTTGTGCCCTTTCCCGCGATCGCGTCCGTCCTGCGTGAGCGACTGAATGCGAGTGTGGATGACTTCCAAATTGCGGCGGCGAAACGCTTCCTGCAAACGCCGCACGTTGGGCAGCACCGTGTCACTCAACCGATCGAAGTAGTACTTCTGGCCTTCGGGAGACACGCCGTGGTTGTTCCCTTCGGCAAAAACACCGCAGCCCGGTGCCGCATCGAGATACTGCAAATCAATGCACAGTAGCGCCGTGTGCCGGCCGACCAGGAATTCGCCGTGAGCGGGATTGTCGACGAACGACTCGTGATAAATTTCGCGAAGGGGATCTGGGTGCTCGTCGTGCGGTGCGAATTCATTCATGGAGGGCTTTCAAAGCGGTCAATCTGGTTTGCCGGACAATTCGGCGAGTGAATGGAGCAAGACGTTGGCTCCCGCCTCGATGTCCTGCCACGCGGTCCATTCCGCGGGCGAGTGACTTTGTCCGGACTTGCTGGGGACAAAGATCATACCTACCGGGATCATTCTTCCCATGATTTGGGCGTCGTGGGCAGCCCCACTGGGCATGATTTCGTATTCGAGCTGCAATTTTTCGGTTTGCTGCTGAATCGTTTTCACGATCTGACCGCCGCACTGCACCGGGCTGATCAAACTTTTCTGCTCGAACTCGAACATCAAACTGCGGCGGCGTGCGATCGCCGATAGAGCTTTTCGAAAGGCGTCCGCCAGATCTTCCAACACGTCCATCGACGTGTCGCGAACATCCAAGGCAAACTCCACCAAGCCCGGCACCGTGTTGGTCGCCCCGGGAAGGATCTGAGCCTTGCCGATCGTTGCACGACTTCGGTCACTGCCGTTCTCCTCCAAAATCCGCGGGACTTCATGAGCAAAGTCCGCTAGTCCCATGAAGGCGTCGTGTCGCATGTCCATCGGCGTCGTGCCCGCGTGATTGGCCTCACCTTTGAGTCGCACCGACCAAGTGAACAAACCTGTGATTTGGTCGACGACCCCGACAGATTTGTGCAATCGATCCAGCACCGGCCCCTGCTCGATGTGCATTTCCAAGTAGCAATGCAGACTCTCGGGGTCTCTCGCGGCGTCCAAAGCTGCGACTGGGTCGTAACCATGCCGTGACATTTCGTCCTGCAAAGGAACGCCGTTCATGTCCGTCATCGTTGCGATCATTTCCGGGTTGATTTGGCCACAAACGGATTGTGATCCAAACATCCCGCCAAACCGGCCTTCTTCATCGCTGAAGGCAACCAACTCGATTGTCCGATCAAGCTGGGCCCCGGATTCCTTCAAGCAGCGGAGGCATTCCAGTCCAGCCACCACGCCCAGCGTTCCATCCAGTGCGCCGGCACAGGGCACGGTGTCGATGTGCGATCCGACCAACACGCGCGGCAGATCGGTCTTGCCGGAAAGAGTCGCTGAGATATTCGCCGCACCATCGATCGAAGTTGGCAAGCCAGTCGCTTCAATTCGGTCGATCAGCCAGCGTTTCCCTTCGATGTCAGCGTCCGTGAACGCCATCCGGTAAATGCCATGGTCATCGGAGTTCCGACCGATCTGCGATAGTTCCAGAATATCGGCTTTGATCCGTTCCAAATTCACTTGCATGGCAATCAATCCACTGCCGGCAACGGCAGACCTTCGACGTACTGACCGTGCAGCATGTGCAGTTGCAACACGTGGTTCATGACGATGTCGTTTCGACGAGCGATCGTCCCATCTGTTTCTTTCCAAGCGTCATCGATGAACTGCATCAACTTGTCGTGCTGGAAGAACCCAACCGAATCGACACGCGACGGCGTCAGCCAATGGTCGATCATTTCCTGAACCGCGGCACGTTTGACGGGGTCGGTGTGGGCGGGCGGTGCCATGAAAGCGAACTTTTTGCGTTCGTACAATTCGCGTGGCAAGACGTTGACCATTGCTTCGCGAAGCACCCATTTTTCGACGCCATTGCGAATTCGGATGTTCGGCGGAATCGTCGTCGCGTACTCAGCAACATGATGATCCAGGAATGCCGGGCGGGCTTCCATGCTGTTCGCCATGTCCATTCGGTCACCGCCCCAAGTCAGGATCTGACCCTCCAGCATCGTTTTGCTCCACGTGTACTGCGACACGTCCAAACGATGACGACCGCGAACTTGAGCCGGGTCGATCGCGTTGGCGACTTCGCCGACCGGATCATATTCCCGCAACAAATCCGTCAGCGATGAAGACAAGATCGGCTCGAATCGCTTCAGCACTAACATCCAGGGCTGAATCCACGACGGGGTGAACCCACACAAGTCTTGCCAGGCACTGTGCTGCAAGTCTTCTTCGGCCAGAATCGCGCCCGCAAAGATGCCGCCTTCGTCGTCACGGCCCAGCCAATCCCGCTTGAAGAACGGGTAGCCGCCGAACAGCTCGTCGCTGCCTTCGCCGGTGATCACGGCTTTATAATTACAAGCCCGAACACGGCGACTCATGTGCCATTTGGCAACCGCCAACGTGTTGTAAAAAGTCCGCTCGGCGTGCCAAGTCGCTCGTTCGAACGCGGGCCCGTAAAGCTCTTTCTCAGTGAGCCGCAGCAGCTCTTGCTCGGCCCCCGTTCGTTCCGCCATCCGTTTCGCGATGTTTGATTCATCATATTCGTCGCTATCGAAAGCGATCGTGAACGCTTTGACAGGCGACTGTTGCAGCGTCGTGGCCAGCCCGATGATCGAGCAACTGTCGATCCCGCCGGACAGATAACATCCGACCGAAACGTCAGCCTCCAAACGTGCTGCAACGGCATCGATCAAGCGATCTTGGACACCTTGGACGAACGGTTCCGGATCTGCGTTCTCATCGTGCGATTCGGGAAATTCGAAATCCCACCAGCGTTTGGTTTGAACTTCCAACGAATCACCGTTGCGCTGAACCACCAACATGTGGCCGGGCAACAAAGCGTCGACGCCTTCGAACGCGGTCGATCCCGGCACCATCACTTGCATCATTTGGTGAACAGCAGCCTTCGGGCACAACCGCGGTTCGATGTCAGGGTGCTGCAGAATGGATTTGACTTCGGATCCCCAAACGATTCCGTTGTCTTTGACCGCATAATAAAGCGGCTTCACTCCAAAGCGGTCGCGAATCAGGATCAGGCGTTCTTTGCGGTCGTCGTAAAGTACAACGGCAAACTCACCACGAAGGTGGTCGACCATCGCGAGATCATGCTTCAGGTACAACGGCAGCGTGATCGCACTGTCACTCTTTCCATCGCATTTGTAGTCTTCGCAGGCAAGCGCCGTGCGAATGCGTTTGTAGTCATACAACTCGCCGTTGACCGTGACCGCGTAGTCACCATCGTCGGTTTCGATCGGTTGGTGCCCGCACGCCAATCCAATGATCGACAACCGAGTGTGTCCCATCGCCAACCCGCGTTCCTGAAAGAAACGACTGCCACGCTCGTCAGGACCTCGGTGGTCCAAAACGTCGAGCATGCGGTCGAGCGAGAAACGCAATTCGCGTTCGTTGGTGCGAGATGGATTCCAAAATCCGGTGATGCCACACATAAATGGTGTTGGTGTTTCGTAGAGATGGATTGAAAGAAAGGATCGAACGCCGCGATCTAAATGCCGCTGATTCGGTCGGTTCGATCCAAAACGGCCGCCAAGAGAGCTTGCCGAACAAATACCGCGCCAGCCGCCTGGGCGAAGTAGAGATTGTGTTCGGTTTCGTCCAAGTCTTCGCTCAATTCAGCATTGCGAGCGAGCGGGTGCAGGACAACGGCACCATCTTTGAACGGGCTGCTCACATCGAGACTGTAACGAGAGTCCAGGTTGCGATAACTGTCGCCCAAAAACGCGATCGAGTTCACATAAACCACATCCAGTTGCGGAAGGACTTCCTGAACATCGTTCGTGATCTCGATCGGAATCGGCGACTGTTCGATCGGTTCGGTCAAATCCAAACCAACCGGGTCCGCCATCTCACTAACCAAAGTGATCTTGCTGACAGCGCCCGTGAACATCAGCGACAAACGCAGGAAGCTCTTCACCGCCCGCATCGATCCAGGGGTTCCGATGATGCCGAGGTGAACACGTTTTTCGGGCGGGCACTGATCCGAGTGCAACTCGGGACGCCACTTCAGCAGTGCGTACCAGTCAATCAAGGCTTGGGTTGGGTGATGTCCCGATCCATTGCCGGCGTTAATCAGTGGACGTTGCAGATTTTTCTGAATCTCGTCCATGCTGTCTGTGTCGGGGTGCCGCATGATGACGACGTCGCCGTAGGTATTGAACATCTCGCCGATGTCGGCCAGCGATTCACCTTTGGCGATGCCGGTGACCTGCCCATCAGGCACCGAGAGGACTTTTCCATCCAGTCGCTGCACGGCACTTTCAAACGACAACCGAGTTCGGGTGCTGGGTTCGAAGAAAGCCGTGATGGCGATCTTCCCATCCAGCGGCTTGTCCATTTCGACGTTGCGAGACTCAAGCAGCGCCGCCAACTGCGCAATCGCCAAAATGGTACGTCGATCAAACTGACGTGGATTGAGAATTGACTGCCCGGCGAGAGCCTTCAGCGTTTCACGGTCGATGTTGCCATCGAATGCATCCAGCAACGACAACGACGACAACTTCTTACCTTTGGAGTTGGCCGCCGACGAGCTCAAAGCTTCGGAAACTTGTTGATTGGAAAGTGAATTCATTGGACTACCAGATTTGCTTGTCGCGCAAGTCGATCCATAAAAATCCGATCAGCACCGCTACGCCGATGACACAAAGCACCAGACTGCCAATCACAAGAAATTGTAAGAAGAAAACCGAAAACATGGGTTCAGTCGTCCGCCAAAGTTGCGAATTCAAAGTCGTCCGGCCAAATCTGACAGCAGACGGCAAACGTCACGCCCGAAACTGCCGCACCGATCAAAGATGCCGTGAACCAACCAATTTGGAAATAGGCCACCAATCCGATCGCGCTGCCCAGAACCATCGACGCACACGCCGCGATGGGGCTGGCCCGGCGAAAGTACAAACCGCACAAAATCGGCCAAATGCAGCTGCCAACCATGGGACCAGCAAAGAAAAGGACCGTCGCCAACGAGCCCACATTCGGAAGCGCCGCGATCCAAGCCAGTGCTCCCAAACCGACGATTGCAATCGCAGATAATTTTCGCTTGGACGGGTCACTTACGTGCCGCTTGGTCACTCGAACCTGAATCGGTTCGGCGATGTCGTTGACGATCAAGTCCGATGTCGCCGCCAGCAAACTATCAATGCTGGAAGCAAGCGAACAGAAAACGACCACAAAAACCAACAACGCGCCGCCGGTTCCCAGCAGCGTGGCGGCCACCAACGGGCCCGCCGTGTCGGGTTCACTGATTCCGATGCCCAGCGCCGGAGCGGCAAGCCCCAAGAAGCCCGCCACGATCGGGACGGGCAACCACAGCACACCGCCCAGTGCGTAAGCCTTCGGCCCGACACCCTCCCGCAACGCAAACGCGCGGCTCCACCACACATTGCTGTGGAAGATCTCACCAAAACCAAACAGCATGTTGTTGAAGAGCGCCATCAAAGCGGCGGGGAAAAACGCAGAAAGCAACATCGGTCGCTCTTCGTTGAGCCTCTCGTGAACCTCGCGAATTTCAACCTGAGTCAGAACTGCAATCGCGACGACGACAAGCCCCACCAAAATGATCAGGCTTTGAATGAAATCCGTCCCGATGACCGCATACATTCCGCCGAACAACGTGTAGGCCACACAGACCAGAACAACCACCGTCATCCCGTGCTCGTAGGGGATACCCGACAACACATTCAGCAGCTTGCCGCCCGCCATCGACATCGAGACCAGCCACGTCACCGCATAGAACAACGAGATAATCAAAAACGGAATCGTTCCCAACCAACCATAGCGACGACGCATGAATTCGACCGCGGTGTACCCCTTCGGCATCAACTGCCGAATGCGGCCGCTCATGGGAGCGAACGCAAACAGCCCGAAGCTGGCCGTGGAGTATGCCAGTGCTCCCCAAATCCCAAGTTGCAGTGCGTACTGGGGCGCCAACATGGTTGTGTTGGATGTGATCCAAGTCGCCACAGCCGTCGCGGTGCCCATGGCGAGCCCGACGTTTCGTCCCGCCACCGCGAATCCGTCGTACGACTTCGCTTGACGGCCCCACCACCATCCCAGGGCAATCCATAGGACGCCAAAGATGGCCAGCAGGATGTATCCGGATTGAGCACTGAGGATGGACCCGGATTCTGCCAACAACACATGGTTCATGATCGGCTTCCTTCCGATGGTTCCTCGAGTGCCGGATCCCTGGGAGATGAAGAGGTGAGCGAGCTTGCGGGACGGTGCATCCACGTGCCTCGAACGATCACAAAGATGACGGCCAAAAACACAATCGCACCAATCACCAACAGCACCATCGCTTGCCACACCGGCCAATGCGAAACTTGTACCGTCGCGGGAACGTCTGAACTTGCGATCAAGACTCCATTTGCATCCAACGCTTCAACGCGGTAGCGATAGGTTCCGTCCGGAAGTCCCGATACAAATGCAATCGGAAGTGCGCCTTCATAAACGACGCGCTGCGGAGAAGTGGACTCGAAGTCTTGCGACGTTGACTGCAACGCCTGCTGACCATCCGATAAGCCGTCGCCAACGGATTCCGTTTCGCGATCGCTCAATTCTGAGACGCGAAATGTCCCTTCGAAATCCGGGACTCCCTCCAACGCCCAAGTCAGCTGAAAATAGCCTTCGCGAGAAACGATCGGCTCTTCGAGAATCTCTGGCGGAAAGGCAACCGTCGCGATCGCTTCAAAACCATCCGACGGTTCTTGACCGGCGACAGGCGAGGCCTGAATCAGGAAGATCCACCCGATGACCGCGAAAAAAGCGGAGAATAGCGGGCGGAGAAACGAACTGCCTCCAGGGCACCAGATATTTCATTTCCGTCGGGGTGATGCGAGCAGCCCCAAGATTGCTTGGCCGGTTCGCGCTGAAAAGGTTTGCAAAACGCAAGCCTATCAGATGGCCAGAACTGAAGAAACCGCTCTGGCCTCCACAGCCCAATTCCTCCCGAGGAATTCATGATGCAACGCCAAATAGATACGAAAAAACGGCCCGCATGATTTGGTTCATACGGGCCGCGATGGAACTGTCGACGATGCCTTGATGCGAAAGCTTATGGCGATTGGAACATGCTGGCTTCCCAGATGAAGCTTCCGTTTTTCAAACGAACACGTGGTGGGATGACCTCCAAGACCTCGGCGTCGCCAATCGTGTCCCCTTTGGAGACGAACTGGGTCTCCTCGCCGAACCGGATGATCGCCCGTGTCTTTCCCACGTCCGCGAATCCGAGCACCAAGTATTCGGAAGCCTTGGTCGGACGCGCGACGATGGACGGAGCAGACTGGTTGATGTGAAACGGGTCTTTGCGATCCGGAAAAGGTGGCTCAAAGGCTCTCGGGGATGCGACTGAGCCTAAAGTTGATTCGCCACCACCGATTCCAAGGTCCGACTGAGTGTTCCTGTCCTGCAACGCGACTCGCCGAATGGTGTTGATCGACTCGGGGTCCACGCCACAACCTGGCAACACGACGACCTTCGCGAACAACAGCACCAACAACGCCGCCCACTTCAAACGAGGCGATCTGGACTTGCCAGCAAGTCGCGACATGGTTTTCTTGTTGACCACCTGATGCGAAGACTCCGTCTCACTTGCAAAACGTTGCTCGGCCATCACGGTTGCTCCATCGGACGAACATGGACCGTTGGATAGCCTGCGAATTCATCTTTCGCACTTTCGTTGGGCACATCTGCACGCAGTGGCTCGTTGATCAGCGATCGAAACGACTCCACTTTCACGGGTGTCATCCTGGATGAAGCCGGTGCCACGATCATCGAGTCTCGTTGAAACCTCGCTTGGTTCCGAAGACTCGTCGGAGCAACCGTCGAACCGGAAGGTCTCGGGCTGGATAGTCGCCCCTGCATCATCTGCGATCCATGATTCAGCATCGGAACTGGCAACGAATCCGTCGAACCACTCGGAGTCGGGGACTCCAACATCACCGCATCGGAATCGAACAGAAAGGAATCCGAGATCACCTCTTCTGGTTCATACGTTGGCGTCAGTTGTCCTGTGACGACTGGTCCGGGATCGATCAATCCGGGATAGGACAGCTCCATGGGTGCCATGCCTTCACCACCCAACATTTGAAGATCGTAGGTCCCACCGTTGAGACGAGGTCGCGGATGGTGGTTGGGACAATTCAGATCATGACAGTAGGGTGTCTGCGGGCATACCGACGCGTACGGGATCGAGTCCAACTGGCGCGTCGCGACACACTGGGCTTGTCGAGATCGTTGGTTCCCATGGTCGTAAGGCGAAATGATCTCTGGCTTCAGAAACACGATCAGTTCGCTCTCACGCACCTGGGTGCTGTGGTTGCGAAACAGTTTGCCAATGTATTTCAGATCTCGCAGGTAAGGCACGCCGCTGACGTCTTCAATGATTCGCTTTTGTCGCAAACCACCCAACGTGAACATGTGACCGTTTGCAACCCGGACGGTGGTCTCTGCGGTCCGGCTGTCGATCACCGGATTGTTTTCGATCTCGCCAACCTGGACGCTGTATTCGGGCTGAACTTTCAACTCGATTGTGTTGTCGTTGCTGATCCGAGGTGTCACCTTCAGGATGATCCCGGCGTCTTTGAACTCAACCTGAGCGTAGACGACATTGCTCCCTTCCGCGGCGTTCGCGGCGATAATCGGGATTTGCTGAACAATCTTGATCGAGGCTTCACGTCGATCAATCGCGGTGATCGATGGGTCAGCCAGCAGCTTGGCTTCGTCGCTGCTATCCAAAGCGCTGAGCAAAAAGCTTGTGTCGAAGTTGTCCGTCAAAGTTCGGATGCCCATCGACGTGGCTCCGCCCGAACCGAGGGTTCCAAACGTGACCGCTTGTTCGATGTTGCCTGCGAAGTCAGCGAGTGCCGATTCGTCCGTGGTGTTCAAGCGAAAATCACGGCCCCAATTCACCCCGAGCTCTTCGAGTTCTGCCAACGTCACGTCGTAGATCAACGCGGTGATTCGAACCTGCGCGCGAGGCACATCGAGTTGCTTGAATGCTTGCGACGCCAATTGCAACTGAGCACGATTGCCTTTGACCATGATGCGGTTTTCAGCCTCATAGACCGCGACGATCGCGTCTTCACCGAGTGCCGCTTCCAACGACTCGCGCATCTCCGATGCTTCTGTGTATTGAGGCGTCAGGTAGATGAGCTCGGTCGCCATCGCATCGTAGACGTTTGGGGATGCCGAACGCTGCATCCCAGCTGACGATGAATCGCCCGAATCATTCAAGCGTTGCCCCGAAGCCTGCGGCGACATCGCGATCAGCATTTGCTGCACACGATCGATATTGGTCTTTTTGTCGACCACCAACATCGCTCCGCGACCGACCGGTTGAATCCGCCCGCGATCGGACAACAACAATTGCGCCGCCGCGATGGTTGCGGTCATTTCCGTTTCGTCGGCTGCTTGAAAACGCAGCGTACGCGATTCGAAGTCGGGATGCCCGATGCCCACTTCATCCAGCGGCAACACGACCAGACTATTTCCTGCCGCGATGTAGCCGTACCCGGATGATGTCAGGATCGCTGACAACACATCTCGAAGCGGTGCCTCTTTGAAGACTCCCGAGACGTTTCCCGTCACCTTCTCACCGGCGACGATGTTGATGTTCCAAAGATCCGACAGCAGAAACACCACCTCTTGCAGCGATGTCTTGCGAAACGTGATGCTGCCGCGTTGCGAAAGAACTTCATCAATGGCAAGTGGTGGCCCAGTCAACTGGACTTGGGTTTCGACAGCGGCCGCTGGTGACGCAACTTCGGTTGCCGGTAGCGAATTTGAAACCGCATCAGCGTTGACTTCAGCGGATGGGGCACCGGCGGCCACGCTTGGCGAAACGTTTGACTCAGCGGCAATGGCTTCAGATCCGCTCCAAGTCGTCGCGCACATCGCCAACGACAATCCCGCACCGATCGACGCAGAATGAATCAATGAAGCAATCGCACGTCGAACTTTCGAACGACATAGGGTCACCGGACTCGCGAGCAAATTGCTCGGAGTTGAAATGACGCGTGCTGCTTGTGACGCGGAGCCTTCCTTGGCCATGCGTTGATTCCTAAAGGTAAAAATTGTGCGACCCAACATTGCGTTGGATCACTTCAGCCGCGTTGATGCTTTCGCAGCGACCAGATCGTCCTTCTCGCGAACCGAACGCTGCAGCCCGTACAGCGTGATCCGCAACTCCAAACCAATCCACTTTCCATTCGTTCCGGCTGGTTCCAATCCCAGCGTCTCAACGGTCATCAGCCACTTCTGCCCGTTGATTTTCTCCGTCACTTCCATGATCGCATCCAACGTCCCGTCAGCGACCAGCGTCAACGAGTGCGAATGCAACTCGAAGTCTGATTCCATGTCCATCTCGGGCAACCGCCGACTGTGTGGATCATCATTGTCGATTGCCCAACGTCGACGTTGCCCGTCTTCAATTTCTAAACTTCGCAGTGTGGCACTGCTTTGCCGAACGATGCCGATCACAGTGTCACGAACCTGTTGAATTTTGTCCGGTGTGGTCGACCGTTCCAACAGTTTTTCGCGTTCTTCTTTCAACGTCGTTTCGATTCGTCGCAAACGCACATCGCGTGATTGCAGCGTGTCAAACTCTTCTTCGAGCTTTGACAGTTCTCTGTGTCCAGCACGAAGCTCGTTGTATTCATCGACCAGTGGTTTTCCGATCACTATCAACACAAGGAAACTTCCAGCGGCGACGATCACCCGGATTAGCCGGTCGTTCGGTTTATTCATGGGATCGAGCCTCTCCCGGTTGATCCGCCGAGCGGTCAGTACGCATTCCCAACCGAATCTGGAACACCAATCCATCGTCGTCGGCGCTGGCATTGGTCCCCAGCAACGCGACTTGATTGATCTCTGGCACACGACGGACATAGCTGATCACGTCGTAGATGTCGTTCTCCTGAGCCGTCCAGCCTTCCAAGTGAATATGCCGTTCAGAATCCAACACCATCGAACGCAAACGCGTTTGTGCGGGCAAGCACTGCGCCATCTGAGTGACGATCTGATTCACGTGCGGCGAAAACGTCTTCGATTCGATGGTTTGTAAGTGAGTGACAAACTCTCGCATTTCTTGCACACCCGACATTCGCACTTGGGTTTGCCGCATTTGCGTTTCAACAAAATCGCGTTGCTGACTCTGCCGGTCTGATCGCGAGCGTTCATTGGCGACCAACGCGAATCCCGACATCAGCAAAACCATGGCTGCAGCGACGGGCCAATACGTACTCGCTATGCGACGAACCAGTGACTTGCCTCGATCACGCCGAATCTCTTGAAGCAAATCCGTTTTCGGTAACTCAGGGTTGGTGATCAGAGGCAGCACCGCTGCCATCACCGCGACGGTGTCGGTCTCCGCAACAGGAACTTCACAGACGGTGGCATCTTCATCTGCGCCAGAGTCAACTTTGTTCCGCTCGATCTTCCAAGCAGCCGTTGTCAGATCGATCGCTGAAACCGACAACTTCGAATCATTGGCGAACCGCCGAACGACGGGCGTGACTTTGTCGACACCGCCACCGACGAATAACTGATCCAGACGGTGATCCGACATCCCGCGGTGACGCTGGCAGAAACGCTGCAATCGTTCGAGGTGATGATCAATCGCGTCTGCGAACTCACTGCCATCACGAGCCGCGGCCGGTCGGTAGTCCAACAGCAAACGACCTTGGAACGAGATTCCAACTTCCCACGATCGACCAAATGAATCGGCAATCAAAACGGGAGCGTGGTTGTCCAACCCCAACCATCCGACCAATCGCGACAAACTGACGAGCGAAGGCTCCACCCATGCGATCTCGACATCGCACATCCGAAAGACTTCGTACAAGTTTTGCAAACGCACGCGGTTGCCAACCGCCGTCAACGCATGCTCCATGCCCGGCCCGATCGTTTCCCTCGTGTGGCCAGTGACTTTGCCGCCCGGTCCCAACTGCAAGTAACGAGGAATGCGTCCCGCCAAGGCAGCGAGATCGCGGTCGACGTCTTCCACCGTCCCCACCGAAATTCGCGTGACGCAAAAGTCACCACTGAGCGAAACGGCGACGGGCGAATCACCAATTTGATGGCGCTGCTTCAACTTGGCCAGAGCTTCCACCATCTCGGTCCATCGGCCGCTATTGATCCAACCACCTGGATCGGAACAGCGAACCTGATCGACGATCATCTCATCAGCGGGTTCGTTCAATTGAACCGCGTCGGCTGACTTGCTGGCGATCACCAGCATCAAACGATCGTCTTCAATTCGCAACGCAACACTGCGGTCGACCATCGGCGCGTAAGCCGAGCGACCGATTGCCCACCGAGGGGAACGTTCGTTCATTTTGGTTGCAGAGCGATTCATATGCTCGTGCCAACGACATTCTTGCTGTCTCAACTGAGCTCAAAACCCCGCCAAGTGGAAAGATTCCACCCACCTTCGGTTGGCCGCCTAGGTCTTGGCGGCAATACCAGACGGAACGACGGCGCGGCGTTGGCAAAGTGTTACGATAACAACAATCATTTCAATTGCTCTGCGTCGGTCACCCCATCCACGGCTGAGCCTTCCACG
Organism: Rhodopirellula bahusiensis; assembly: GCF_002727185.1. NCBI lineage: Bacteria > Pseudomonadati > Planctomycetota > Planctomycetia > Pirellulales > Pirellulaceae > Rhodopirellula > Rhodopirellula bahusiensis. The sequence continues at coordinate 33,070 of NZ_NIZW01000029.1, read as the reverse complement.
ACCTGTAATCAGGCGGGCCCCAAATGCTCTCTTCTCTTCTCAGCGGCCCTTCGACTCGCTGTGCTTCGGATGCCTCTGACCGGTCGCCCATTGACGTTATCGGAATATTGCTGGCGGCGATGACGCTCAGTTTGATGACCGCACCTTCCGCCAGTGCGCAGAACGGATCGTTCCTCGAAAGCTTGTTTCGGTCCATTGCTGAAAAAAAGCTGGAGGAAGAACGGTCCAAACGCGAAACCGATCGTGGCGGTCGGCCTCCCGCGTCCCCGGCACGTCCCGGTGATTTTCCCGCTGGACCACTTGGCCCCGCTGTACCAGCCAATCGCCCGCCGAGCAGTCGCCCGCCAACACGGCCTGACCGACCTCGCGAGGACCCTCGCAACAACGGCCCCCAAACGATCCGCACCAATTCGCGAGAGGTTCGTCAGTTCGCTGAGCTGCTGATTCAAATGGATCGCGAATTGGCGGCCCTGAAAGACGCCCTGCAAACCTTGTCACGACGCGATGCAGGCGTGCGTGCGTTGCTTCCCGAGACCTACCAAGTTCAGGCACTCACTCGAACGGTGCTGCATCAATGCGACGGTGCCAATTCGCTTTCGCGGCTGCGCGATCCCTATCGCAGTTTGGACCAACGTTGGCGAGAGCTTTCCTTCCAGGTTCGTTCGCTGCCCGATCGATCTGATCAACTGCGAGCGATCGTGGCCAGCTGTGACCAATCTGGTCGCAAAATTTCGCGACTGATGAAGATCGAACCTCAATTTGATCGCCATGAATTGCACGATCAAATGATCATCGCGGCGACGTACATGCAAGCGTTATTGGACGACGTCGAAACCGCTCGTATTTCGTCCGACCAAGCCCATGACCTGGTGCACCGAGGTCGCTTGCTACGAGAAGCGATCTTGGAAGAAGCCAACCGAGTCGAGTCGATTCAGTACGACGAGATCGTCAGCCGCTTCACCGATTTTGTTGCTCGCTGGCAAGACTACGCAAACGAATTGGTTTCCTTGCGTGACCCGGTTCTGGATCGCCGAATCGCCCGAATCGCTCAGTGTGGCGACCAAACTTATGCGTTGTTGTGGATGCCTCCGCCGCCTCGCCCGACGCCGCTTCCCGGTCCAGGCTATCCGTCGCCCGGATACCCGGGTTATCCCGGCGCGGGCTATCCCGGCCCCGGTTTCCCAGGCGGTGGCTCCAACCAAGGCGAATTGTCGCCTCGGACACGTCAAGCTTTGATGTCGGAAGCCGCTTCGCTGGAAGGATCGGCCGAGTACTTCCGAGCCGACCTCAAACGCTACGCCCGCTACCTGACGCCGGATTCTTACGAGCGAGACGTTCTTCGCGGGACCGATCGTTTGTACGAGGTTGCAAAGAAACTGCACGAAGACTTGGACCGACGTCAGCCTCTGGATCGATTGCAACGCACGGCGGCGGAGTTGGCCGAGATCTGGGAAGACCTCGCGGACGAAATCGGTCACATTGATTCGCATGGGCTGACCGGGCATCGAGCTGACTCGATCCAGCAACGCTTTGAGCAGATGCTGCCGATGGTCGGCTCACTTTCCGCGGCGTTGTTGCCAACCCGCTGAGCAACGTCCGATTCATTCGCTCCGTTCTGATTTCCGCCCAACCCCAGACTGACTCGCCCATGAGCCACCGTTCCGTCCGCTGCCCGCAGTGCAAAACGACCGCCAACCTTCCCGCGTCGGTGGTGACCGCTCGATGCCCATCGTGCGGCCAGGTGTTCAGCGTCGAATCAGCTCAAATCGCCGCGGCACCACAATCCGCGGCTGCGAAGCCGACGAAGAAAACGTCGTCCTCGTCGAGTGGTGACATCAACGTACCGCTCATTGCCGGAGTGATGGGCGGGGTCGTCTTCATCGCCTTGATTGGCATTTTGGCGATGACGTTCATGCCTGAATCGAACCCGTCGGCAACGTCAAACGGCGATTCAGCGTCATCGGGCGAGGCACCGGCGGAAAGTGACCAACCCGTTTTGGTCGTGCTCAGCGAAGAGGAACTCGCAGCACTGCCGATCGCGAACGTCCCCGAAGACAAACGCAAAAGCATCTACGATCAAATTCGCGACTCGGCCCGGACAACGATTGAGGCTCCCTTGTTGGTCCCGGATGGAAACGCGGTGCGTTCCACCATGGAGAAAAGCCAACAAGCGATTCACGACAATTCGATGCGTCAGTTGGCCGCCTTGCACGATATTTCGCTCGATGACATTGCGTTGATCACCGCCGAAGGGGACGCGAAAAACTGGGACCCCAGCCCGCGAAGTCACGCGCGACGCAATGGAGAGCGACTCTATCCCGAAGAACGCAGTCGCGGCTGGAAGGGCAAGAGCAAAGGCAACTGACAAAGTTGCACGCCCGTGTTTCACGAGTTCGCTTTCAATCGTCTTTGAACTCGCATCTGCAAGGACCGTGAATACACTGAGCGGGGATTGACTGAACGTCATCAGGAAAACGTCTCGGCGGAACGTTCCTGAGTGGCCACTCCCTCAACGGATTCTTAGCACCACGGATTGATGGCCAAACGCAAACCGGATCTCGATTCTCTCTCGGACGAGCAATTGCTCGATCTGCGAATCTGTGACTTGGGGGTCACGATCGCTAATTCACCGCTGAAGAGACGCATCGAGCAACTCACCGCCGAGCTTGCCGACCGCGATCTTCGATTCACTCCCCACTGTTGGTTAAGTGAGGATTGGTTTTCACCCGATGAAATCCCTGGGATCGCCATTCCGTTTTATTTGGCGCATCCCCGACTGATGCGACTGGAACGAAAGCAGTTGCTCGAGGTCGAAGGTGGCACACACGAGTGGTGCATGAAGATCTTGCGGCACGAAGCCGGGCATGCGATCGACACCGCGTTCCGGTTGCGACGCAAGGCAATCTACCGCAACACATTCGGCAAAACCTCGCTGCCTTACCCAGAATACTATCAACCCAAACCATCCAGTCGCGATTACGTTTTGCACCTGGACATGTGGTACGCTCAAGTCCACCCGCTTGAGGATTTCGCGGAAACGTTCGCGGTTTGGTTGCGACCCGGTTCACGCTGGCGAACTCGCTACAAAGATTGGCCAGCGATCGAAAAGTTGAAGATGGTGAACGAACTCATGACGTCGCTTCAGGGCAAAAAGCCAAGCGTGCAATGCCGAGCGACCTTGGATCCACTCAGTCGCATTCGCAGGACACTGCGAACGCACTACGAGCGTAAACGCCAGCACTACGGATTGGATCTGCCCAGCGTCTACGACAACGATTTGCGTCGTTTGTTTTCTTCCGAAGACGCTCACCGCCGCAACGTCACCGCGGCCGCGTTTCTGAGCCGCATTCGCACGGAACTTCGCGGATCAGTCGCGAAGTGGACCGGTGAATACGCTTACACGATCGATCAAGTTATTCAGGAAATGATCGAACGTTGCCGGGAATTGCAACTTCGCCTTGGTGCATCCCCGGAAGAAACCAAACGCGATGCCATGATCTTGGTCGCCGTCCGCACGACGAACTTCCTGCACGAAGGAGGCCACCGTGCAGCGGTTTAAAGCGAGCGAATCCAGCTCCCCTCGACCCTTCGAGGTCGTGCAGTTTTTAAGTGCCGCTTTTCGGCAGATTTACACACGGCGTACCTCTCCCGAAACGAAGTTTGGGGAGAGGTCGAGCGACGCCGTTCAGGCGTACGCGAGGGTGAGGGCCGAGCATGGGAAACGACGCTCACTCCCCTCCCCGGAATTCTCGCTGAACGCTCGCATTCCGACCCTCCCCAACTCCGTTCAGGAGGGTGACTTCAACCTTGCGAGCACGGCACTTCAAAACTGCACGACCTCCTTCCAAGGGGAGGGTGAAGTAAAACGGCACGACCTCTTCGCCGCAGGAGCTCAGTCATGAGCAAGCTGCGCGTGCTGGTGTTGGTCCGCGAAGGCAACGTTCCTCCTGATTCGCTGGATGGTTTCACCGACAAAGAATCCGATCCCTGGAAGGCCGAATACGACGTGTGCGAGACCCTCCGTGGACTCGGTCACGAGGTGCTGCCGCTGGGAATTTTTGACGACTTGGCACCCATTCGTGCCGCTCTGCAAAACTTCCAGCCCGACATCACCTACATGTTGCTGGAAGAGTTCTACGGCGTGGTCACCTACGACTTCGCCGTGATCAGCTACCTCGAGCTGATGCAGCAACCTTACAGCGGTTGCAACCCACGTGGATTGATGCTCAGCAAAGACAAAGCCTTGTCGAAAAAGCTGCTGATGTATCACCGCATCCCGACGCCACGTTTCGCCGTGTTCCCAAACGGTCGCGCGGTGCGTCGACCGAAGAAGCTGGAATTCCCGCTGTTCGTGAAATCGACGATCGAGGACGCTTCCTTCGGGATCGCTCAAGCCTCGATCGTGCACACCGATGAAACTCTCGCCGAACGAGTCACGTTCCTGCATGAGAAAACTGGCGGCGACGTGATCGTCGAGCAATACATCGAGGGCCGCGAATTGTATGTCGGCGTGATGGGAAACACACGGCTGGTCACGTTCCCAGCCTGGGAAATGGACTTTGGCAAAATGCCCGACGAGTCTGCTCGAATCGCCACCAGTCGCGTGAAGTGGGACCGCAAATACCAAGAGAAACACGACATCACCTGCCACGCGGCCGAAGGTTTGACGGAACTGCAGCAAAAACACATCGGCAAGCTTTGCAAACGCGTTTACCGGGCTCTCCACATGAGCGGCTACGCTCGCATGGACTTGCGGATGACACCCTCGGGTGAGGTCTACGTGATCGAAGCCAACGCGAACCCCAACATCGAATACGGGGAAGACTTCGCTGAGTCCGCCGAGGCCGCGGGCATCCCGTATGAATCGCTGATCCAACGAATCCTCAATCTTGGTCTCAGCTACCGAGCCGCCTGGATGGGGTGAGCTGCCCCGGCGGTTCTTTCCAATCTTGCCTAACCAGACTCTGGTTTGTGACGATGAATTCCGGTGTGATTTATTCCGATGGGAACCATTGGATGGATCGGTCACCGCCAATGCACGTCGCCAGACGAGCCAGCTAGGAAGGATCTCAGGCAATGCCTCTGAAGAAGCTCTGGAATTCTCTGCGTGGAGTCACTTCCCAACCGAAGGTGACTTCCGAGCCGACTCCTGCGGTCACCGCGCCGGAAGCTGCTGCCCCGAAACCGGCGGAACGCAAAAGGTCAGCGAGCAAGCCCGCTGCCAAAGCAAAAACCGCTGCCGCCAAACCGGTTGCCGCTCCAGTCGCGCAGCCCGCCGCGCCCGCTCCGGTTGCAAAGGCGAAACCAGCCAGTCCGTCGCGAGGCGTGCTGTCGATGCTGTCGCGTGGCGAGCACGATGGCTTGGTGAAACAGCTGACCAAATTGCAACCATCAAGCGTTTTGGAAATCGGCGTTGGCGACGGTTCACGAACTCCGGCCGTGGTGCATGCTTTGGCCGCAGCCAACCCGGCGCTCAAGTACGCCGTGATCGATCAGTTTGAGATGGTCGGCGGAACCGTCAAACTTCGCGACTTCCACGGGCAATTGGCGGGGCTGGCGATTCGCCCCTCGATCATCCCGGAAACCGCCGCTCGCGGTGTGGTCACGGTTCTGCATCGCCTGGGTATGATGGATGCAATCATCCTCGATCCATCGCTCGATGCCGAAACGTTGGCGGAGCTCGACACCGTGCTGAGCAAGGTCTCGTATGCCGACACGATGATCCTGCGTCAAACCAACGGCAAATGGCAATCCACTGCGTCGAACTCGACAACGCTTCGCGCCACTCGCCGAGCCGCCTGATCGGCTCCGGCCCAGTCGCTACAAGCACTTGTTCCCCGTACGATGGACTTCCAAGTCCGTCGACGTGATTCCAAAGCGGCAACAAACGCTTTGGCAGCGAACGCTGACGCATCGTCTTCGCCACCAACCGATCATCGCGTCAACGCAGCGTCGTCAACGGTTGGATTCTTGGTTTGCCCCGGCTGCGTTCTCGCCGCCTGATCGAATTCGTTGGCCCACCATTCGACCGACCTCGCCTGAGTCCATCGGCCGGCTTCTGGCAGAGACTCGAGCGCCGCGGTGCATTCCGCCACGGATTTGAATCGCTTCGACGCGGAACGATCCAGGCACCGCATCAAAATGTCCTGCAGGTCTCCGGGCAATCGACGTTGCAACCGATCCTCAGGACGCGGTGGGTTTTGCTCGAGCTGTTTCAAACACAGATCGATCACCGAATCACCTTCAAAGATCGGACGTCCGGTCAGCAACGCGTAGCCGACCGATCCGATCGAATAAATGTCCGCGCGAGGCGACGCGGCGGACGGATCGCGAATTGTTTCGGGGGCCATGTAGAGCGGCGTGCCGGTCATCGAATCCGCATGGGTCACGCCTTCCTGCAGCGTCAAATTCGAATCGCCACCGATGTCTTTGACCAATCCAAAGTCCAGCACTTTGATGTGGTCCCAAAGCCCACCGTGGGCGCTCACTAAAATGTTCGCCGGCTTGATGTCGCGATGAATCAAACCGGTACTGTGAGCCTCTGAGATCGAACCGCAAATCTGCAATAAAAAGTGAACAGTCCGCTCGGGAGTTTGAGGCCCGTAGTAATCGATCAACTGTTGAAGCGAGACCCCATCAATGTATTCCATCACGTAGTAAAACGTTTCTTCGGGATCGACTTCGTCACCGATTCGCGAATTGCCAATTTGGGATTCGCCCGTTGCCGCACTGCACTGACCAAAGTCGTAAATCGCGATCGTGTTCGGGTGACGCAGCGTCGACGTCAACTGAACTTCGCGATGGAACCGAGCCACCGATCGCGTCGACAAACGCTCGCCCTCGAGCACCTTGATCGCGACGTCGCGTCGCAGATACTCGTGCCTTCCGCGGTAAACCGATCCCATGCCTCCCACGCCCAGCAATTCGAGAATCCGATACTGACCGATCCGTCGACCATCACCGTCTTCTTCCGCCAGACGCTGTTTGCGAAGGGCACGGTGTCTCGAATATGCGATCAGCGCCAAGGCGATGCTTGATAACGTGACAACGCCGGCGAGTGTCAGAATCAAAACTCGTCGTAGGATGGTTGCTGGCTCATAAGCCTCCGCCACGTCGATCTCAGTCGCGACCGCCATGTCAAATTCAGGCAACCACTTCCAAGCCCCCACGACCATCGCACCCCGGTAGTTCCGGTAGCCTTCCAATTCCATTCCATCGGCACGCCGGGTCGCTTGATCGGCCATCCGAGTCAAAGGCAACGCTTGGGATGGAGTCGCAATCGCCTCGTGAGCCAAAATATCCGATCCCGGATCTCGCACCTCGTAGTTCAGCACACTGTTGTCCGGGAATCCTTTCTCGGCCAACTGGACTTGGAAACGGCTGGTCGACAACATCCGTCCGCGACCGTCGATCGCGTAGGACTCGTCCGTTGCACCCGACCGTGTGATTTCCAACAGATCACTGAAACGATCGTCCGCTTCCATCACCCATCCAAACGCACCAAAGCATTGGTTTCGGTCCATCAGCGGCGACATCGAGACCATGATCGCAGTTTGATTCTCCCAACCCGGCAAACGTTGTGGCATCGCCAGCGTCGAGTTCCCGCCAATCAATCGTTCGTGATTGACCTTCGAATACTCGACCCTCAATCCGATCATCGACTCGAGACTGCTCGCCAAGACGACGCCATCGCGATCCATGATCAGCCACGGAACGGTTCCGATCAGTTGCGGAATGGTCGACAACAAATTCTGCCGAATCGACTCGCGTTCGTACGGGGTTGGCTGGTCGTCGTTGCGTAGCAATTGCAAACTGAGTTGGCGAACGTTTTCGTCCTGAGCGTAACGTTCCGATTCCCCCTGCAAATCGGAGAACATCATCTCCAGGGAATGCACGTTGGCCGCCAAAACGGACTGCAACGAGTGAGCGACCAGGTTCTCGGTCGCACGCTGAATCGCGGAAGCCAAAATGGACCCAGCCAGACAGGCGATCACCAAAATCACCAGGGCGGAAATCCCAGTCGCGACCCGCCGTCGAGTGAACCAGGGGGCCGGCTGCATCGAAGTCCGCAAACTGGTATCTGAGATTTCGCCGGCATTCGCCTGAGCACCAACCGCGGAGATCGCAGATGAAAACGGCCCGCCGTTCCCGAGAGTTTCCGAAGAGTTCGTTCCGTCGGCCAAACGACCGTCCACGGACCGACTGATCGACGACCCGCCGATCGAATTCAGCCTGTCAGGACGTTTCGGGTCACCGGGCATGGAGCATGCATCGGTTCACGCGGGAACCGATTTTGAAGTTCAAAGGAGTAGGTCAGGGCCCCACCACTCTAGTCTTCCTCTTGCAATTTCGCGAGCGAGGAAAGGTCTTCCAGCGTCGATGTGTCACCCACCAATTCGCGTCCCGCGGCAACATCTCGCAGCAAACGCCGCATGATTTTGCCGCTGCGCGTCTTGGGCAGTGCGGCGGTGAAGCGGATGTCGTCGGGCTGAGCCAACGCACCGATTTCCTTTCGCACGTGTAGTTTCAGCTCCTTGCGGAATTCATCGTCGTGACCGCGGTCGTTGGAAGTGACAAATGCCGCGATGGCTTGCCCTTTGCAATCATCCGGACGTCCCACCACGGCGGCTTCGCAAACATCGGGGTGAGAAACCAAGGCGGATTCCACCTCGATCGTGCTCAACCGGTGCCCGGACACATTGATCACATCATCGATGCGTCCCATGATCCAGTAGTACCCGTCGGTGTCGCAGCGAGCGTTGTCGCCGGTCAGGTACTTGTTCGGAACGTCCGACCAATACTGCTCAACGAATCGCTCTTCGTCGCCGTAGATCCCACGCAACATTCCGGGCCATGGTTGCGAGATGCAAAGCTTTCCGCCGTGCTCGCTGTCCACCGAATTGCCGAGTTCATCGACGATGCTCGGCACAACTCCTGGCAACGGCCGCGTGCAAGATCCTGGTTTGGTTGGCGTGATCCCCGGCAGCGGGCTCATCATGATGCCGCCCGTTTCGGTTTGCCACCACGTGTCAACGATCGGGCATTTCTCAGCACCGATCTTTTTGTGGTACCACATCCAAGCTTCTGGGTTGATGCCTTCGCCGACGCTGCCCAGCAATCGCAAGCTCGACAAATCGTGCTTGTCGACATGTTCGTCGCCCCATTTGATGAAGGCTCGAACAGCGGTTGGTGCGGTGTAAAGAATGTTGACCTTGTGACGCTCAACGATGTCCCAGAACCGATCTTCCGCGGGAAAGTTCGGCGCGCCTTCGTACATCAAACAAGTCGCCCCGGCGGACAACGGCCCGTACACAATGTAACTGTGACCGGTGATCCATCCGCAATCTGCCGTGCACCAATACACGTCGTCTTCGCGGTGGTCGAACACCCACTGAAAAGTTCGCTTGGCCCACAAGTTGTAACCCGCCGTGGTGTGCAGGATGCCCTTGGGTTTTCCGGTGCTGCCTGACGTGTAAAGGATGAACAGAGGCGTTTCGCTATCGAGCGGCTTCGCTGCCATCTCACCCGGCTGGCTGTCCACGACGTCGTGCCACCAAACGTCTCGACCTTCTTGCATCGGCACTTCTTCACCGGTGCGTCGAAGCACCAAGCAGTGCTCAACGGTCGACGAATTTTCGAGTGCTTCGTTGACCGTTTCTTTGAGTGGCAAAATCTTGCCGCGACGGTACAGCCCATCCGATGTGATCATCAGTTTGGCGGAAGCGTCATTGTTTCGTTCCGCGATGGAAGCGGCACTGAACCCAGCAAAGATGACCGAGTGAACGGCACCGATGCGAGCACACGCCAACATCGCGATGGCCAGCTCCGGAGTCATCGGCATGTAGATGCTGACCACGTCGCCAACACCAATGCCCAACTGAGTCAGCCCCTCGGCGCACTTGGCAACTTCGGTTTGCAATTCAGCAAAGGTGAGCGTGCGTTGATCGCGAGGCTTTCCGTCCTCAACGGGTTCCCCTTCCCAAATGATCGCCGTCCGATCGCCGCGTCCCGCTGCCACGTGGGCGTCGACGCAGTTGTAGCTGGCGTTGGTCTTGCCACCGACGAACCATTTCGCGTGTGGTGGCTGCCAATCGCAAACCGTGTCAAACGGTTCGAACCAATGCAAATGTTCCAGTGCTTCGGCTCGCCAAAATTCATCCGGATTTTCGCGAGCGGCGGTGGCCAGCTTTTCGTACTGTTCCTCCGTCGAGATCACCGCTTTTGCAGTGAACTCGGCCGACGGGTGAAACAAACGGTCTTCCACCAAAACGTGATCGATCGATCCCGACGCATTTGAGGATTCGGGTTGGTTGGAACTGGATTCAGACGCGGACGCGGTGGGCATGGGTCAGGATGGGGGCAATCGAGGAGCGGGGAGGGAAACACGTCAGCCCTTAGCTTAATGGGAATCGCTTCCGTTGTGGTGGAGGCGATCCAGAACCAATTCGCTACGATACACAGTTCATCCTTTTGCCTCCCTTCAACGCTCGATGATTGCTCCCATGGACTGGACCACGATTGACGCCTGCCGCACCAGCACTGAGTTGCCTCGCCCAGTCGAAATTCGCGGGTGGATTCGAACACGACGTGACAGCAAAGGCGGCTTCAGCTTCTTGGAAGTCAACGACGGCACTTCGCTGGGCAACCTGCAAGTCGTCGCCCCGGCCGAGCTGGAAAACTATGCCGAAGAAATTCAAAAATTGACGGCCGGATGCAGCGTCGTCGTCCAAGGCGAACTAGTCGAGTCCCCCGCCAAAGGCCAGGCCACTGAACTGCACGCCAACTCCGTTCGCGTCATCGGCAGGTGCGATGGAGAAACCTACCCGCTGCAAAAGAAACGGCACTCGTTCGAAAAACTTCGCGAATGGTCGCACCTGCGAGCCCGAACCAACACCCTCGGCGCGGTGATGCGAGTTCGCAACCGGATCAGCCAATCGATCCACCGCTTCTTCGACGACGAAGGCTTCAACTACCTGCACACGCCGATCATCACAGCCAGCGACTGCGAAGGCGCCGGCGAAATGTTCCGCGTCACGACACTGAACCTGGAAAAACTGGCTGGTTCGAATCGCCCCTTCGACACCAAACAGGATTTCTTTCAAAAGCCAACCCATCTGACGGTCAGCGGGCAATTGGAAGCGGAAACCTACGCGACGGCGTTGTCTCGCGTGTACACCTTTGGCCCCACCTTCCGCGCCGAAAACAGCAACACGTCGCGGCACCTGGCCGAATTCTGGATGGTCGAACCCGAAGCCGCCTTCTACGACCTCCACGACAACATGCAATTGGCGGAAAGATTCCTCAAACGAGTCTTCTCGGATTGCCTCTCGCATTGCGGCGAAGACATGGAGTTCTTCAACGAGCGCATCGAAAAAGGAAAAATCGACCAACTCAAATCGGTGATCGAAAAACCATTCGAACACATGACCTACACCGATGCGGTCGAGCGTTTGCTTGCTTGCGATGAAAAGTTCGAGTACCCGGTCGAGTGGGGCACGGACCTCCAAGCCGAACACGAACGGTATTTGACCAGCGTCGTCGGGGGCCCAGTCATCCTGACGGACTACCCGTCCTCGATCAAACCGTTCTACATGCGAGTCAGCGACGATGGCAAAACCGTCGCCGCGATGGACGTTTTGGTTCCCGGTGTCGGCGAAATCATCGGTGGTTCGCAACGTGAAGAACGTCTTGATGTGCTGCAACGCCGCATGGCCGAAGGCGGCTTGGACGAATCGGAATACTGGTGGTACGTCGACCTGCGTCGCTACGGCACCGTGCCCCACGCGGGATTCGGCTTGGGATTGGAACGAGCCGTCCAGTACGTCACCGGCATGGCCAATATTCGCGACGTGATCCCGTTCCCACGCACGCCGGGCAACGCCGAATTTTGATGTCCAGTGCCGTTTGCCGATTGGCACCTTCGCCAACGGGAGCCCAGCACCTCGGCAACGCGAGAACATTCCTGATCGCGTACTGGAGTGCTCGCTCCCAAAACGCGCGTTTGATTCTGCGGATCGAAGACATCGATTCGCCACGCATCAAACCGTGGGCCACCGAACAAGCCATCACGGACCTGAGATGGCTCGGCATGGATTGGGACGGCGACCCGATCATCCAAACCGAACGCTCGCCGCTGTACGACCAAGCCCGCGAACAATTGCTCCGCGCCGGTCGCGTCTACCCATGCAGTTGCACGCGTCGCGACATCGAAGCCGCCGCATCAGCCCCGCATGAAAGCACCGCCTCGGGATGGACGCCCGATGCACCGGTCTATCCCGGCACCTGTGCGGGCTGGAAAAACGGCGACCCGTTGCCGGAAGACAAACCGTTCTGTTTTCGCTTTCGAATGCAAGCGACGCCCGATGGTTTTTTTGATCGAGTCCACGGCGAAGTCACTTGCGATCCCATTCGAGACATCGGCGATTTTCCCATCACGAGAAAAGCCGAAACAGCCGCAGACTGCTTGGCGGCGTATCAACTCGCGGTCGTCATCGATGACATCGACGCGGGAGTCACGGAAGTCGTCCGCGGCGACGACTTGATCCTCAGCACTTTTCGGCAACTTCAACTCTACGAAGCATTGGGGCATTCCCCACCCAGCCACGCACACGTGCCGCTGGTCACCGGCACCGACGGTCGCCGGCTCGCCAAACGTCACGGCGACACACGCCTGTCACATTTTCGCGAACAAGGCATGACGCCTGAAACGATCGTCCGCTGGGCCGCGAAAACATCGGGACTTTGCCCCGATTCGGATGACTCGCTGAAAGACATGACGCTCGATCAAATCCACCAAAAACTGATCGGTCAATTCGACTGGGTTCGCATCCATCGCCAACCAACCATCGTCGATGACTTCGGGTCCTCCGAGGCCTGAACCTCCAACAAGCCGACCAGCTTGCGGCTGATTCTGTCATGACCAACGGCACAACAATCAGCCGCACGGCGTTAGCCGCGGTTCTCTCTTGCACGTAACCGCGGCTAACGCCGTGCGGCTAATATTTTCGCGGCCAACTAACTTTGAACCGCCACCACCACACGTCCGCGGTGATCGCTCTGGCCCCAATTTTTCGCGGTCTCAATCACGTCGTCGAGTTGGATCTCGTTGGTCATGGTTTCCAATTTCGCCAGGTCCAAATCTTCCACCAAACGCTGCCAAGCTTCCGAGCGTCGAGGTTGCTTGCACTGGACACTGTCGATGCCGACCAACGTCACGCCTCGCAGAATGAATGGAGCCACCGTCGCGGGAAATTCCATGCCACCGGCCAACCCACACGCCGTCACGATGCCGTCGTACTTCGTCGATGCACAGATGTTCGCCAGCGTGTGACTGCCGACGACATCCACCGCGCCCGCCCAACGTTCTTTGCCCAGCGGTTTGCCGGGCTGCGAAAACTCGGACCGTGGCAGCACTTCGCTCGCACCAAGTTCTTTCAAGTAGTCCGCCGCTTCTGGACGCCCTGAAACCGCCGCGACTTCATACCCCAGTTTCGACAGCAACCCAATCGCGACGCTGCCAACACCCCCGCCAGCACCGGTCACCAAGATCGGCCCTTGGTCGGGCGTGACACCGCCACGTTCCAATGCCATCACGCACAGCATCGCGGTGAAGCCAGCCGTCCCGATCGCCATCGATTGACGCATCGTCAATCCTTCTGGAAGCGGCACCAACCAATCGCCCGGCACACGAGCCAGTTCGGCGTACCCGCCCCAGTGGGCTTCGCCAATTCCGTAGCCCGTCACCAAAACCTCTTGGCCGACTTGATAGCGATCGACGTCGCTGGATTCGACGACGCCAGCCAAATCGATTCCGGGCACCATGGGGTACGAACGAATCACCGGCATCTTTCCTGTGATCGCCAACACGTCTTTGTAGTTGAAGCTGGACCAGTGCACTCGCACGGTCACATTGCCCTCGGGCAATTGTTGCTCCTCAATGTCTTGCAACGTCGCGCTGATATCCTTGTCGTTCTTCGTGACCAAGACGCCTCGCATGGGTGTGTTCCTGTGGTTGTGGGGGAGATGATCACAAACTCTACCAATGCAGATTCTCCCTCGACATCCGCCGATCCCCCACCCGGCACGATCCATAGAGTCCTTGCGCAATCCGATCGCGTCTCACCCTGGAAATCACGGCGTTTCTGGTTTTCTTCTGTCCGCTCGAATAGAAGCCGCCCACCGGCTGGAATACGATGCCTCGTCTCGCTTCCCCACCCCATCTTCCCCAGATGAATCCCATGCGTTTGCCAGCTTTCGCACTCCACCTGCTTCTCGCCAGTTGCGTCGTGATCGGCCATTCCTTCGTTCATGCCGACGAAGCGTCTCCCCAAACACCGAGGCAGTGGGAGGTCACCGAGCTTCGTTTCCAAGTCGACACGCTGGCAGACAATCCCGTCGACACACCGTTCTCAGCAACCTTCTCAAACGAAGTCGGCCAAACACTGAAAGTCCCCGGCTTCTACGACGGCGACCAAACCTATTGCATCCGCTTCACGCCGTCCGCAGCAGGCAAGTGGACCTACCAAACGGCTTCACCCAACACCGAGCTCAACGCTCAAACCGGCACGCTGAATGTAGCCGCCTCAGCCGACGAACGTCGTGGCGGAATCGAGCTCGATCCGGACAACGACCGCCAGTTCCAATTTCAAAACAGAAACCGCTATTACCCGATCGCGTTTGAATGCGATTGGCTGTTTGCACTCGACGCTGAAAACGCGGGCGACATCCCCAAGACGCGGCAGTTCGTCGACACGCTGGCCGAAAACGGATTCAACCAAGTCGTCCTGAACGTGTTTGCTTACGACGTCAAATGGGCCAAGGACGATCGTCTGGATTCCAAGTACGAATACGGCAGCCCCAACGTCTATCCGTTTGCGGGCGACAACGAATCACCTGATCATTCGAAGCTCAACATCGAGTACTTCCAACGACTCGACCGAGTGATCGAATACCTCGATCAAAAGGGCATCGCCGCTCACCTGATGGTCTACGTCTGGAACAAACGTGTGAACTGGCCAGAAGCCAACTCCGAGGCCGACAACCGCTATTTCGATTACGTCGTCCGCCGCTACCAAGCCTATCCCAACCTGATTTGGGACATCTCCAAAGAAGCTCTCGGATACGGGCACAACGACGTCAACTACATCCACGGACGGATCGAACGCCTGCGTGAGTTGGATGCCTACCAACGTTTGATCACCGTGCATGACTACGGCTACTGCCGACGCTTCGCCGACAAAATTGATTTTGTCTCCGTTCAGCTTTGGCAATCCGAGCTCTACCACGTGATGCGAGAAGTCTGCAAAAACATCCCTGGCAAACCGATCCTCAACATCGAACACGGCGGCTACGAAAAAGGCCCCTACGTCGTCTTCAACGGCAACTACACATCACCGGAAGTCTGCCTCGAACGAGCCTACCAGTGCGTCTTCGCAGGCACGTTCCCTACTCATTACTGGCAAGGCGCCGCGTGGAACGTCATCGTTCCCGACATCACCCAACTCGAACCCGAAGATCGCCCGCGATTGGACTACTACCGCCACCTGCAAACTCTGGTCGAAAAGTACGACCTTGGCAATTTGATCGCCGGTGACAAACGCAGCAACGCTGGCTTCTGCCTCCACAACGACAACGGGCAAATTCTCTATTACGTCCCCAAAGAAAATGACTTCTTGGGACTGCGACTGCCCAGCGAAGTCCGCGGGCAAACGATGAACTTGACCTGGTTCAATCCCTTCGACGGCACGTCCAGCGAAACGACCCAGCAGAAGATCGAACAATGGCCGGCGGTGAAAGTCCCTGGCGGAGATGGTTTCCGAATCTTGATCCTGAACCATCCCGTTGCCAGCGATTGAATCACCCTACACGGCCACAGGAACCCGTTGCAGGAACTCGAGCGTCGCACTGGCGAACTCTTCCGGGTTGTCTTGCGGAACCCAGTGCGAGCAGTCCTTCATCGGATGCAGTTCCGCGTGAGGCATGTCCTTCACCAACTGCTCCGCCGTGCTGATCGGCTGCCATTTGTCGTCTTCGCCCCACAGCAGCAGCGTCGGTTGCTGCATCTGGCCCAGACGACTGGTCAGTGGAGTGGTGTGGTTCGTGTTCAAACTCGCCGCGTTGCGAACCAGACTCACGATTCCATCACGTTCTTGGTAGGGCGTCACGATGCCTTCCTTGAACTCTTCGGTGAGTCGTTCCGAACGAGTCAAACCGAACTGGAAGCTCTCGACCAACTTCTCGGTCATCTCTTCCGGTTTCATCTTCGCGTTGCGAGGGTGCCCCATCGCGAGCATCTCATCCACAGGCCAACTGTCGTAGGCGACGCTGTTGGACAACACCATCGATCGCACCAGTTCGGGCTTTCGGTCGGCCAAGATCAATGCGACGCCACCACCGATGTCGTGAGCAACGAAGTGGGCACTTTCGACGTCCAAGTGTTCCAGGAAACGCTCGAGGAAGTCAGCCTGAAATTCAATCGAACGATCAAACTGGTCGCGGCGATCGGAGTACCCATAACCAATCATGTCCGGCGCGATGACTCGGTAATGCTGAGCCAGCGTGTCAATCACATCGTGGAACAAAAACGACCAGGTTGGGATGCCATGCAACAACAGGATGGGCTCGCCCTCGCCCACGTCGGTGTAAGCGACGTCCAGCGGTTCATGGATCACGCCATCGAGCGAGATGGTTTGTTGACGTTTTCGAAATTCTTGAATATTCATCGGAGTCTCCATCAAAAGGGAAATGCACATCGTTTTTGAACGCGTGTTCAAAACCAAAATGCACAGCGATGATTCAAGTCCGCCATGCGTTCGATCCATTCACTGTCGCATCAGCGACTGCGAATCAATTCCGCCAGCGTCACCAGCGTTTGCTTCGCGGCTGCTGCATCGCCACTGACGCGAGCCTGCAACAACGCCCCATCGCCCAACGCGACGGTGAGCCGAGCCAACGATTTCGCGGATGGTTTGGTCGCGATCGCACCTGTTTTCATCGCTTGTTGATAAGTCTTGGCAAACTCGTTCACCAAACGTTGGGTCGAGTTTGCCATCCGATCCGCGATGGCCGCATTTTTCGGGCCAATCTCACCGCCCGTGTTGACCAACAAGCATCCGCGATGGTCGGGTGCCTTTGCATCGGCTTCCCATCGAGCCAACACTTTCGCGATTCGGTCCAATGGTTCGCCTTCGCCGCGAAGCAACTCGATCACTTCATTAACGCGGTGATCGATGTAGCACTGAATGGCTTTTTCAAAGATAGCCGCCTTGTCACCGAACGCGTTCACCAAACTTTGGCGGCCTTCACCGGTCGCGGCTTCCAATTCGCGAAAGCTGGTTTGGTTGTACCCGAGCCGCCAGAACACATCGACGATCGCGAGCAAAGTCTCGTCGCGATCAAAGTTCCGAGGCCGCCCGATCCGTCGCGGTGATTCGTTTTCAACAGACATGGAACGGGGAGACCAAGAATTCGGCGTTGGTTGAAGTAAGCGATCAGCTTAAACGATCTTACCCCAATCTCCGCGAACCTCCGCTCCTCCGCCACTCCGCGTTTCAAGATTCGCGTCAATCAACCACGCCCCGTCGCAATTGATCGGCCATCAAAAATCCCAACCAACTCTTCGGAAAGACGGCAATGTTTGCCTCCAGGCGGCTGGCCCGAATCGTCATCCACGAATGGTCACGTAATGACTACATTCCAAACTAGCGGGCAACTTTAAACGCGGAGATACGGAGGAGCGGAGCTTCGCGGAGAGAGGTCAGCGATCAACTCGGTTTGCCTCCTCCGTATCGGTTGACGATGCGATGTAGACCGTCCATCAACTTTGCTTCGTGAAAATTGATCAGCAGTCCAGTGCCATCGGAAGGTGCCAGCCACCTGCCCAAGTCACCGCTCACCAAATCCAGCGAGTTCCGACCATGCCACTTTGGAACGTCGAGTCGCTATTCAGGTTGCCTTGGTAAGCCAGCGTGAACTGACCGCCCAGCACAAACCCCCAATCAAGCTGAGCCCCCAGCGACAACCAATCGCGGCCCGTGTCCGCACTTTGCGCCAAAAAGTCGACAGGAGCGACAGCCTGAACTGCATTGATTCCCGACTGCTGGTCATCCAGGAACTCATGCAGCCAACCAAATCGCAGCTGCGTGGTCGCGGGCCCGAGCCCGGTTTGATTCGTTCCCGCCAAAGAGACCCCCACCATGCTTCGCAATGACTCGCCGTCCACGTCGCTGGCAGTCAACCTGAAATCAGAATCTCCCGATTCCGTTTCGCCATCCAAGTCCGCTTGCACACCCTGCAACGAAACAAACGACAACCACAACCAATCCTCACTTCGGTGAACGGTGCCCAACTCCACCGAGGCGAATTGGGCGGTACCATCCGACTCACTGGTTGCGGTGGTTCCAGGTTGCAAAACTGACATGGAACGATCAATCGAATGCTCTTGTATGCCAAACCCTCCCGAGCCAAACCCGTATAAATAGTCGCCGACATATTGCACGGTTCCGCCGAAGCGATACGAATCCGTGTCCGCACCTTGACCAAGCGAATTCATCTCCGTGTCGCAAGCGCCCAACTGTGCAAAGCCATGCACCCCAAGACCGGAAGCGGCCAGATATCCTGTCCCCAGTTCGATCCCGCCGACCGTTCGGCGATAGCCTTCCGCCATACAAGCGTCGCCGCCGGTGTCCAACGTCATGCCATAGCCACGAACCCAGGGTGACCAATGACCGCTCGTGCCGAGATCCGTTTGCTGCAACAGCACTCGATCGCGAATCCCGTTCATACTGTTGTGAACTTCGTTGATCTCCGCGTCCACCAGAGATGGATAGATCGCACCTGCCAACTGTCCCACCGCTTGGTTGATTTCTAACGTTGAACTGTTCCGCAAACTGCTGATCGCGTTCATTTGAGGCACGGTCCCCGCGGTCCTCAATCGATCGATCTCGGTGACCGCCCCCATTTGCCCGCAACCCTGAAGGACCGTCGTGAAGGATTCGCCGTTGTCTTGAATCAACAACTGCAGGTCGTTTGGATTGGAGTTGATGATGGCTTCCAAGAATGGATTCGAAGACAGCTGAAACACATCGGCAGAATTGGCCAGCGTTCCCGTTAAACCAGTCCCCGCAGTGAACACGGTGAAGGTATCTCCGATCGAATAGTTGGAGCCCATGAAGTTGGGCCTCAGCGTCGCGTCGGTCACCGTCCCGTTCCCGCTGACTTGAACCAGATCGTTTGGAGATCCGGCACCGTTCACATCAACCTGAATGGTCGCATCACTCGCATCCAGATCTCCATCGATGATCAGCTCACCGATGCTGCCCGCGGCACTGCTGTCACCTGGAGCGATGGTCCCTGCTGCCTGCACGTTGGCAGTGATTTGTTCATCGTTGCCAATCAATGTGGCTGCCGTGGAAAGTTCAATGTCAACGACAAGTCCACCACCGGAATTCATGACCTGCAACTCACCCAAATCGATGATGCCTCCTGTCACAGAGAGAGGTGCCCTTCCTTGGCGATCAATAATGACGGCCGCCACGTTCTGATTTGCGAATGAGAGGTTGTCGGTGATTTCCGGTAGATCAGACGCCAAGTTGATTGTGCCACCTCCGGCAATGTTGAAAACAATCCGGTCACCCGCTTCGGCATTGGCGATCGCCTGACGGAGCGACCCGTCTCCGTTGTCGTCTGTGTTCACGACCTCAATGTCTGCGGATTGGACGGCCAAAGGCGTGGCGAATGTCAAACAACCTGCGACCAACCCCCGAATGATGTTTCGTCGTAAGCGACGCGAACGGGATGAAAGACTGACATGGGTCGAACGGTTCATTTTGAGCATTCCAGTGATTCCTATCGTAGGGGTCACACGCTTCATCGGCATCATTTTGATTTCGCCGACAACAAGACCCGCTCAACATGAGCGTGGCTGCGGAGTGGTGGCAGTCCCTCCCAAACAACCCGCAAACTCAACGTCAACTACGCAAGCGGACACAGAAGCATTGAAACGCGGAGTGACGGAGGAGCGGAGCTTCGCGGAGAGAGGTGAGCGTCAACTTGGCTTGGGCCCGCGTATCGGTTGACAACATTGGCTATCGCTCAATTTCGCTTTGCAAACATTAATGAGCAGGCAACATCAAAATTCATCAAAAGCAGATGAGACCAAGTCGGAAATGAACTTCGATCGCTGCACCAACGATTGCATCAGTCACTTGATTCGGTTCCATCTCAATTTCCACCAGCTCGAAACGTTCCTACCCCAACTCCGCGAAGCTCCGCTCCTCCGTTTCTCCGCGTTTCAATAGACGCGTCGATCAACAACACAACGTTCCAATTGATCGGCCGTAAAAAATCCCAACACGCCCTTCGGAAAGACGGCAATGTTTGCCTCCGGGCGGCTGGCCCGAATCGTCATCCACGCATGGTCACGCAATGACGGCATTCCAAACCAGCGGGCAACTTTAAACGCGGAGAAACGGAGGAGCGGAGTTTCGCGGAGAGAGGTGCGTCATCCACTCGGTTTTGCGCCGCCGTATCGGTTGACGATGCGATGCAGACCGTCGATCAACTTTGCTTCATGAAAATTGATGAGCAGCAAGCGTCCAGATTCATCAAACGCAAATAGAACAAGCCAACGATACACTTCGATCGCGGCTCCAATGATTACGTTAGTCACGTCATTCGATTCCATCTCAATTCCCACCAGCTCGAAACGCTCCTACCCCAACTCCGCGAAGCTTCGCTCCTCCGTCACTCCGCGTTTCAAGATTCGCGTCGATCAAAAACACCACGTTCCAATTGATCGGCCGTAAAAGATTCCAACACGCCCTTCGGAAAGACGGCAATGCTTGCCTCCAGGCGGCTGGCCCGAATCGTCATCCACGAATGGCCATGCAATGACGATATTCCAAACCAGCAGGCAACTTTAAACGCGGAGAAACGGAGGAGCGGAGGGTCGCCGAGAGAGGTGAGCGTCAACTTGGTTTGGGGCCGCCGTATCGGTTGACGATGCGATGCAGACCGTCGATCAACTTTGCTTCGTGAAAATTGATGAGCAGCCCAACATTGAGATTCATTAAACGCAGGTAAGACAGAGTCTGCGTTTTATCGATGGGGTGGATTTGAGTTTTCGCTTTGAGTTCAACGACGACCAGTTCCTCCACCAATAGATCAGCTCGAAAAGCACACGGTTCGTGCAGATCGTCGTAATCAATTGCGACCGGTTTCTCTTCCACAACCGCCAAGCCTCGCTTTCGAAGCTCGTAGGCCAGGCAACGCCGATAGACATGCTCCAAGAGCCCCGGGCCGAGTCGGCGATGCACTTCGATCGCGGCTCCAATGATTACGTCAGTCACATCATTCGGTTCCATCTCAATCTCCAATGGCTCGAAACGCTCTCACTCCAATCTCCGCGAAGCTCCGCTCCACCGCCACTCCGCGTTTCAAGATTCGCATCGATCAAGCTCGCCCCGTTGCAATTGGTCGGAGGTCAAAGATTCCAACCCACCCATCGGAAAGACGGCAAGCTTTTTCCTCCGGGCGGCTGGCCCGAATCGTCATCCAATGACGACATTCCAAACCAGCGGGTAATTTAAAACGCGGAGATGCGGAGGGGCGGAGCTTCGCGGAGAGAGGTCAGCGATCAACTCGGTTTGCCACCTCCGTATCGCTTGACGATGCGATGTAGACCGTCGAAGAACTTTGCTTCGTGAAAATTGTTGAGCAGCAAGCATTTAGATTCATCAAACGCAAAGAAGACCAAGCCAACGAAGCACTTCGATCGCTCCACCAATGACCACATCGGCCAACTTCATTTGATTCCCTCTCAAACACCACCGATTCAATACACTCTCCCCTCAATCTCCGCGAAACTCCGCTCCTCCGCATCTCCGCGTTTCAAGATTCGCGTCGACGATACGGAAGCTTTCCCTACCACGGCTCTCGTCCCCCGGAAAACGTTCAAAAATTGAGGGGAGTCTGCTCTTCTTTGTAAGATCCCGCCACTCACTCGCGACTAGTTCATCAGAGTCACCAAGTCTCTCACTCGCTTTCCATGATCTCTTATGAATCCACGCCAGCAGGAACGACAGCTCCAGGTTTGGCTGGAGAAACATCAAGGCTTGTTGCTCAAAGTCGCTCGTTCTTTCGCTCGCAACCGACATGACCAAGACGACCTGTTGCAGGAAATTGGATTGCAGCTTTGGCGTTCGATTCCAAACCTGAACCCCGATGTCGCCGAGTCCACCTGGATCTACCGAGTCGCGTTGTACACCGCCATCAGCTGGACTCGCAAAGATTCCAAGCATCGCGAAAAGCGACAAACACTTGCCGAAGAACCGATCGCGAACGAGCCCAACCCGGATCCTCGCGTGGATTGGTTGTACGAAAAGATTGCCGAACTGAATCCCATCGATCGTTCGCTCGCCTTGATGATGCTCGACGGAATCCAGCACCGTGACATCGCCGAAACACTCGGTCTTTCAGTGACCAACGTTGGCGTCCGCCTGCACCGCATCAAGAAACATTTGTCCTCGCTCCTCGACCAGGAAACCACCAATGAACTTTGACGAAATTCAACTGATTTGGAACTCCCAAGCCGCGACCAAAGAATCGCTCGAGCGTGAAAGCATTCTGCTTGCGGTGGTCGAAAAAGAACAATCGCTGCGACGCCTCACCGCCATCACGGATGGAGTCATGATCGCAACGCTGTTGTTTGTCGCCGTGATGTTCTTTCGTGATCCCGTTTTGCAGGGACACGATCTGGTTTTGATCCTTCCTGGCATCGTATGTCTCGCTGCCGCCGGCTGGCTATTCAAATGGCGAAGGGATCGCCAACATCGCCACCTTGGCTTTGAACAATCCTTGCGGGGGTTGATCGACAAATCGATCGATGGCCTCGATGACCGCATCTCTCAAATGCGCAACTTTGTTTGGTGGTTCGCCGTCCCAAACGTGTTGGGACTGATCATCGCCCTGTTCATCATCGATCCCGCCCGACGATACTTGCTGTACCTCGTCTTTGGTCCCGCCTTTGCGATTTGCATGGGACTGGCCATTTGGCAAATCAACCGAGAAATTCGCTCAAGGCTCTTGCCTGAGAAACAACGTTTCGAGCAACTGCGAACTCAAATGACAAACGATCAGTGAGATGGCTGGTGCTCCCAAACAAATCTCACGATTTCAGATCCGCACCCGTCAGCCGAGTCAAGACTTTCAAGACCGCCTCGACACTGGACAGGTTGGCTGTTTCGGTTTGGGTGTGATAGGACGAAGTTGGCAACTGCAACGTTGTTCCGGTGACCTCGCCATTCGTCGCGTCGATCAATCGTCCAAGCTCCGTCCGTCCGATCGAGCTTTGCTTTTCGCGAGTCTTGTTCATCTCAGTCACGTATTCGTCTTTGAATCGATGCGTCACCTTCAATTGATCGCAGATCTCTCTTAGTTCGGTTGTCACGGTGGGCTCAAACTCGGCCACCGAGTCGCGATTGCGAAGCACCACTTCTTGTGCGTTCAAGTCTTCTTGGGTTGGAAAGGGACTGGTGTCCAACACGACCAACCGCTGAGTCTTCAAATCAAATCGCTGGAACCACTCCGCAACGTATCGATAGCTCCGCCCGCATTCTTCGCCAGCCGTGAAGAACGCCGTCCCACGAAAACCGCGACGAATCATCTCGATCAAGATCGCGACCGATACGACGTTGTCGAGCTGGGCTGAGATCTGCCCGTCGTCTTCTCTCAGTCGATCGACAAAAGAAACGGGTGTTCCTGGTTGAAGGAAGTCCAACCCATCGATGTCGAAGATCAAGTTCTTTCGGCGCGGGCAAATGAAGGATTCCGTGATCGTGCCTTGACCGAGATAAGATCCCGCGTAGGGCGTGTGAGCCTGCACACGTTGGCCGCGAAAACGGCCGGCGATCAACTCCATGAACTGCTCCGAAATCGAATCCCCATTCAGCTCCCCGCGGTTCCCGGCAATGAACGCCGCGTATTGGAACTCACGCGGCCCGGTGCACAGCAATCCATGACGATCGACGTGAGCGGAGAGATAGTTGCTTTCCGGTTCGTCTCCTTGCGCCACCAGCAGCCCGTGGTAGCGAGTGATCGTCACCGGAAACTCTTCCAACTCGCGGCGCAGCACCCGAAAGAACGCGTCCTCCACGCCCACAACAGACGGCTCACGAATGAGTGCCCGAAGCAGATGCAAAAAACCTTGAAGCGAGTCGTGGGAACGTTTCATGAACTGGACTGGCGGAAGCGGCTGCGGCCTTCGTGTTGGAAGACCACAACACCTGGGTTGAGAAGTGTTTGGACAATGCCTATATGCCGTTCCAGCCAACCGCACAATGGCAGCTGCAAAAGAAAACCGGCCGCCGGTTTCAACGCGTCTCCCACCAGCCCCTCAAGCACTCGCGGACGCGACAGTTCCACACTGATCGCACAGACAATCCGAGCCCGTCGTTTCGCTGACGCCAAAGTGTTCACGAAGCGATTGCCACCGGCACCTGGACGACTCGGCAAACTCCACCATCTCACGTAGCGCCACCTGGCGATCCTCGGATCTCACCCGAGTCGCTTCCTCCAGCCGATCAGCCATACGGTGCTCGAGTTCTTCGACAATCAAACGCCATCGACCTCGTCCGGCGGGAGCAACGATGCCGCGAGACGACAACAACTGAAAACAGTTCTTCAACGTGACGCGGCCGAGCGGACTGATCGGGGCCAGCTTCGACAAAGCCACCTCGCCGTCTTTGCCAATCTCGTTGACTCCGCGAACCAGCGTGTGATGCGCCGTCATGATCTTGCTCGCCTCCATCATCCCGCCCGCAAACATCTTCCGCAGATCCACATCGGACGGGTCATACAACAGCGTGCAACGCGATCGCTTGCCATCTCGCCCGGCTCGTCCCATCTCTTGATAGTACGACTCCAACGAACCCGGCAACTCAACATGGATGACTTGTCGGAGGTCCTGCTTGTCGATTCCCAATCCAAATGCGTTGGTCGCAAACATCACGCTCGGGCGACCATTCATGAACTGCTCTTGGGCTTCCGCACGCTCGGCCTTTCGCATTTTGCCGTGGTAGCACAATCCACCGAATGATTTCGCCAACTGGTCAGCCGTCTTGGTCGTTCCGCAAT
This sequence comes from Rhodopirellula bahusiensis, assembly GCF_002727185.1. Taxonomy (NCBI): domain Bacteria; kingdom Pseudomonadati; phylum Planctomycetota; class Planctomycetia; order Pirellulales; family Pirellulaceae; genus Rhodopirellula; species Rhodopirellula bahusiensis. Next base: position 7,939 of record NZ_NIZW01000029.1, on the reverse strand, counting down.
AGACAATCGCTGGCTCGGTGCGTTCCAGCATGCCCTCGATCTCGAGAGCACGATGCAATTCCTTCAACTTGTCCTCCGCCGAGTAGCAGCGAACGACTTCGATTCGAAGGTTGGGTCGGTCGATTCCGGTTCGAACAATGGTTGGATCGTTCAAACGCAGCGAGCATCGCACTTCATCGAGTGTCCGTTCCGAAGCGGTTGCGGTGAGCGCGGCCAGCGGCGGATTGCCCAACCGCTCGCGAATGGATGGCAAGCACAAATAGTCCGGACGAAAGTCGTGCCCCCATTGACTGACGCAATGAGCCTCATCGACCACCATCAAACCAACTCCCACGCCCGCGAGCAATTCGCAGATGTCGGTTTTCTGAAGTCGTTCCGGCGTCGTGAGAACGAACTTGACCTCTCCCGCCGAGATCTTTGAACGAGCGGACTCGATCTGTTTCGCCGTCCGGGTGCTGTTGAGCACGACCGTTGGCTGACCAGCCTCCTTCAGATGTTCCGCCTGATCTTTCGCGAGCGATATCAACGGGCTGACCACCAACGTCACTCCATCGCGAAAAATGCCAGGCAGTTGGTAACACAGACTTTTGCCAGCCCCGGTTGGCATCAACACAATCGTGTCCTTGCCAGCCACAATCGACTCGCAAGCCTCGCGTTGACCGTGACGAAAGGATTGGAACCCGAAGCAACGATCGAGGTGAGCGAGAAGATCCATCGTAGAACAGTAGGAGGCTGGCGGCGATTCAGACGCCGACGAGCGGCACATGGTCAGCCAACTTCGCAAAGCCCGTGCCAACTCCCCGGCAACCGGCGGATCCTTTCTGTGGATGAACCATGTCGCCACCTGTTCCTCCCGCGAAGCAACGCGTGAACAATAAGTGATGTAGCGGAAGGGCGCGAGCCCTCCGGTTCCTCACCGGGCGGCTTGCGCCACACCGCTAACATCGTCACTGATTGTTCACGCGTTGCTAACCTTTCTGCAGAGCGTTGACGGCCGCGAACAAACTGCGGCGAAAAGAATCGCACGTCACAACGCACAAACTCCAGTCTCCTGAACCCGGTTCAGTTCATGTCGGAATCTGCTTCTCGCAACGAACGCATCCTGGTTTGCGGTGCCACCGGCTATGTCGGAGGACGCCTGGCCAGACGGTTGCTGGAAGAGGGCTACCAGGTGACTTGCCTCGTACGAAGTCCCGAAAAGCTGACCAAGTTTTCTTGGGGACAACACGAGCGACTCACCGTCGTCCAAGGCGAACTGGAAGACACCGAGGCCACTCGACGTGCTCTCGAGAACATCGATGTGGCATACTACCTCGTTCATTCCATGCAGTCCGCCAAGGGTGAATACGCTCAGCGAGACCGTGAGCTAGCGACCGGTTTCCGAGACATCGCCCAGGAATCTTCGTGTCGACGAATCATCTACCTCGGTGGGCTGGGCGAGTTGGGTGCGGACCTTTCCGAACACCTCGACAGTCGACACGAAGTCGGAGAAATCCTGCAATCCGGCCGGGTGCCCACCACCGTGTTCCGCGCCGCGATGATCATCGGTTCCGGGTCCGCATCCTTTGAAACGCTGCGATACTTGGTGGAACGTTTGCCGATCATGGTCACTCCCAAGTGGGTCAAAACCGAAACCCAGCCCGTCGCGATTCGTGACGTCCTTCGCTACCTCGTCGCTTGTTTGGATGTGGACGAAACGGCCGGCAAGACCTTGGACATCGGCGGCCCCGACGTCATGTCGTATCGCAATGTCATGCAGGTGATGGCGGAGAAGCTGAAACTGCGTCGCCGAATCATTTTGCCGGTTCCCGATTTGACTCCTTACCTCAGCAGCCTCTGGATCGGTTTGGTGACGCCGGTCAGCAGCAGCATCGCCCGACCACTCGCCGAAGGATTGAAGAACCGCACCGTGTGCCGGAATGATGACGCGGTGCGATTGATGCCTGGTGAATGCCTGGGCATCGAAGCCGCGATCGAAGCCGCGTTGGGTAAAACGCAACAAGGCGATATCGAAACACGCTGGTCCACCGCGGGCAAAATCCCGGGCGATCCAGACTGGTCCGGGGGAACGACGTTGACCGACCGTCGCGAAATCACGGTCGAAGGTTCTGTGGAGCAAACCTTCGCGGAGATTCGATCGATCGGCGGAGCCAATGGATACTGGGGCGCCGGTTTCCTCTGGCAAGTTCGCGGTTGGATGGATCAAGCGATCGGCGGTCCCGGTCTACGACGAGGCCGCCGCCATCCGCGTGATTTGCATTACGGCGAAGCGGTCGACTTTTGGCGAGTCACGAAACTGGTTCCCAACGAACGCCTGACCTTGCGAGCCGAAATGAAGCTGCCCGGCGAAGCGGAACTCGACTTCCAGTTGGAACCGTCCGGGGCAGAAACAACACAAGTCGTCATGACCGCAAGGTTCCGTCCCAAGGGCTTGCTGGGACTCGCCTATTGGTACGCGGTGTTGCCGCTGCACGGCCTCGTCTTCCCCGTCATGCTTCGCGGAATCGCGAAAAACGTTAGGGGGTAGCCTCCCGTGTTGAACGAGCTCGATTCGATCGAACTAGCCAGCCATCTATCGTTCATTGGCCGACGATTCGCTTTCCGATCTGTCGCCATCAACCAGCGCAGACAAAAGGCAATCCGATGTCCCGTCGAAAAATCATGACTGTCGCAACGATCGCCGTTTTGGTCACCGGCGGAGTGTTCCTGCTGAGCCGAACCACGCGAGCGGGTTACGAATCGGCGGAATACAAAGTCATCGAGTCCGACGGCGAGTTCGAAATCCGCGAGTATCCCGATCTGATGCTGGTCGCAACGAAAACCAAGATCGATGCTCAAGGCCGAGACGGCAGCTTCATGAAGCTCTTTCGCTACATCTCGGGAGCCAACGAAGCCGAGCAAAAGATCTCCATGACGACTCCCGTCTTCATGGAAAACGACCAAGCCGATTCCGAAGTCCAGATGGGATTTGTGATGCCCAAGGAAGTCGCGGTCGAAGGCGTTCCCTCACCAACCGGTCCCAACGTCGATGTCCGCAAACGAGCCGGCGGACGCTTTGCCGTGCTCCGATTCCCCGGCAAGTTGGACAAAAAGCTCGCCAAGGAATCCGAAGCCAAACTACGAGCCTGGATGGAGACCAAGGGTCTGACCGCAGCCGTCAACGAAGACGATGAGTCGAACAACACTAGCGGAGTCGAAGCCGCTTCCTACGATCCGCCCTTCACTCCCGCGGCTCTGCGTCGCAACGAAGTCCTGATCCGGTTGAAGTAGTGAGCGGCCCGCTACAATGAAAGGATGCCGTTCAACAATTGCCAGCAGTGTCGTCGTCTCTTTCATTTCCTGGAACCAACGCATCGCGTTGACTCCGTAGGAAATTGGCCGAGTGATTTGGACTCGCTTTGTCCAGAATGTCGACGGATGATCCTCCACAGCCAACATGGATCCAAAGCAGCCGAGGACAAACCGGTCGAAGGCCAGTCGGAAGATACGAAACGCTTTGACTTCGGGGAGTGAAAACCAGCCGCGGGTTCCCGCGCGCGATAGCGGTGCCGTAAGGAACCGTTCGGAATCAAGTTCGGCTGTAGCGGAGCGGCGCGAACCGCCCGGTGTGTCACCGGAGGGCTCGCGCCCTTCCACTACCTTTTGAATCCCGAAGTTGTTTCCGAATGGTTCCTTATCGGGAAGAGTTTGACGAATGGTTCTTCAGGTTGGTTTGCCCAACTTCCAGGTGGGAAGATCAGTCGAATCAGTCTGACAAGACAGTCCTTCTGCGGGCCTCTTCTCGTCGGCAGCGACCCCGTCAACTGTTTGAGCAGATCGGCAGGAATGTTCGGGCATCAGCATGTGATGCCGCTTGGGCGATAGCCTGGACTGCGAAATGTTTGGCGTTGACAGCGTTTTAAGCTGCGGAGGTTTTGCTCCTCGACTTCGCCCCAACGGGGCAGCCCTACGCCAGCCCAGGGCAACGCCCTGGGTTTGGCGGGACCAAGATTACAAAGCCCCAACGGGGCGGTCCTAGCGGGTTTTGGGGAGTCTTTCTTAGGGCCGCCCCGTTGGGGCTTGTGTCGGAATCTCCGTAACGAAACCCCAGGCGATGCCTGGGGCTATCTTAGATCTGCCCCGTTGGGGCGGAGGAAAGAACAGAAACCAACAACGCATCTTCCGCGTCAACACCAAACATTTGGCAGTCCAGCGTTCGCCCCGGTTGGACGTGGAAGCAACCACGCTTGCCAAGACATTTCAAATGCCGAAAGACATTTGCCGACCTGTTGCGGGTGAAGCAGGTAAGCAGGAATGATTGGGTTTCACCTTGTGAGCCGTTTGGGCGTTAGCCCCGGTTTTGCGTGGGAACCGTGGCTAACGCCAAACGGCTCACATACCCGATGACACCTGCGTACCTGCTTAAAATAAAACAGCCTTCACGGACTTCGGCCTTTCGCTCCACCCACCAATGAGTCCGCACCTTGCTAGACGACTTCGATCTTTTCGGCGATGTGAGCGGATCCGACAGTTCCATTGGCTGTGGAGGGCTGATGTTCACATTCGCCCTCGCTGCTCTCCTGTTCATCATCGTTTCGGTTTGGATGTCGTGAGAGCATTTTCATCTTGCGGAGTTGCACCAGCCCAGGCGGATTCCCATCCACCCAACTCCGCGTCGGTCAAACACACCTCCGCACCCAAACCCACGTGATCTCGCACGCACCGGTATTGGCCACCGGAGCAGGTTCCTGGCAATTGTTTCAGCGCGTCGGTGTCTCCGCTTTCGAGACATCGAAGCAACTTCGGCCGAACGCTTCGAGGTAGCGGACGATGCAACCGCGGTGCGTTTGAGCAGCGAAGAACCAGCAGCGGTTTCGGCCAACCAAATGCATCTTGAGTTCCAGTGCGGCCACTCGGGCAGGTTAAAGATCTTCGTCTAACCAAGTAGGCGTTTGCGCCCACCTCCGGGACTTCGCAGCCCACCAGATGCTCAACCAGAATAAATCAACGAAGGACAAGCAAAATTTGGCATTGTTAGGTCGATTGCACACCCAAGGTTAATTGGAGCTATTCGTTACTGAGCCATCCGGTAAACTGGTAGTACTCCAAAGCTAGGTCTGCCGCGTAACAACGAGTGATGAAACAAAAATGCAAGATTTAAAGGGAGAGACACTACAGATCGGGAAGCTGTTAAGCCGCGATTTCTTTTTTCGAGTTCCGGACTACCAACGACCATTCTCTTGGGAAGACGATCATTTTCACGACCTGATCTCGGACTTAATCGAAGCCTCTCGAGAACAAGAGTATTTCTTAGGAACCATCGTTCTCCAAAGAAAAGATGATCAAGGCAACCACGACATCGTTGACGGTCAGCAGCGACTGACTTCGCTGCTAATTTTGCTTGCTTGTCTTCGAGATTTAGTTGAGTCGGAACAACACAAAAACGGAATTCAAAAAAAGATTGTGCAAGAGCCTGACGTTGTCGACGACATCCCAAGGAAGATCCGCCTTGAAGTAAAGGATCGAGAAATATTCAATAAATTCGTGGTGGCTCTTAACGGTACTACGCAGGAACTGCGTGAGAAAGATCTTCCGGAACCGGAGTGGCGGTATGCTCGCGCTGTTAAAGTCTTCCGAGAGAAGATTGAAGATCTTTCGGAGCGAGACAGGCAATTACTCATTGAATTCATCAATCAAAAGTGCGTCGTGATCTGTCTCGCCGCAACCACCTTCGATGACGCATTTCGTCTCTTTACTATTGTAAATGATCGTGGCAAACAACTGCGCAGAATTGATGTATTGAAATCACTCAACATTGCACCAGATGTTATATCGAAGGACACTGTCAGGAGTCGTCTTGCACAAAGATGGGAGGAACTGGAGAAGGAACTTGGGGAAAAACGTTTTGAGAGTGTCTTTCACCATATTCGGCTCATCCTACTAAAGGACAAGCCCCAACAAGATCTTCTCAAGGAGTTCGAAAAACGAATCTTCAAAGCGAGAAAACTGCAGCAGGGAGAATCGTTTTTTGACTTGGTGTTCTGTTATTCGAAGATTTACGCTGCACTATTTGTCGATCGAGACTTTGTGTCCGATCAATCTGTCCAAGGTCGCAAGTTCATTTCACTACTCTACGTAATGGACAAGGAGTTTCCTGCGTCTGAGTGGCGAGCGTGTTTAATGGAATTTGCCAAGCGTTTTGACGACGAGGACGCGATTCTATCCTTTCTCCAGAGGATAGAAAAGATCTACTTGGAACAATGGGTACTCGGCGTTCGAAAGGATGAGCGATTTGCCGTCTATGCCAGGCTATTAGGGGCCATTGACACGGCAACGAATGCCGAGGGCGTATTGAGTGAAATGCCGTACAATCGTGACGCCATTATTGAGGCTTTATCCGCTGGCAAAATCTACGGCGCCGGGTTTGCCAAATACGCGTTGCTAAAGCTGGAACTACTATCGTGCGAGTTCGATGTGCTAAAGCTTTTTGATGCCAAGTCAATTGAGCATGTGCTTCCGCAAAATCCTGCGTCGGGGAGTGATTGGCTTGAGTGGAATGATGCAGACTCCATGCACGAGTATGTCAATTCAATTGGCAATCTGGTCCTCTTGAGCAAAAGCAAGAACTCGTCGGCAGGGAATTTCGATTTGGCTCGAAAAAAAGCCAAGTATTTGGAGGCAAGGGTGACGGACTATCCACGAAGCGTTGAAGTCCTCGCATACGAGAGATGGGACCGAAACGTTATTGAAACCCGCACAAGCAACGCCGCAGAAATTTTCCTGAACGACATCTAGTAAACAGCCTTGTCAACGCATCTTCATCGGTCAACATCAATCGGGGTTCTGCTCGGTAGTTTCGCTTGCCATTGACGCCTAAAAGTGTTGACTTCGATCATCCGAATGCCCATCCAATTGGAGTTCGATATAGGTACAGAAAATGACACGCCGCTAGAGTGGTCTTGCCCCCCAGCTCATTGACCGAAGTGAGTTCAGGCAACATCAAACCGACGGAGGTTGGACAAACTTCAGTGTCTAATGCAGTCTACGAATGGCACGTGGTGGCGGGGACCGAAGCGAGTTTCGGAGCTATCTTTTGCACGCGCCGGTGCACCGAGTTTTGGACCGCCAGAGCGGAACGATGCTCCATGTCTCGTCGCCTGCTTCCGATTCGCCCACGATTCTCCTTCGAAATCGGGCGGAGTGCGGCGACGATTTGTTCGCTGAACTGCGGGCGGATCTGAATCGGCAATGCGTGAAAGATCTTTTTTTGAAAATCGGTGTCGGGCAGCGAGGGAAAATGGCGGGGGTCAGGTAGAGGACTTACCCGACCGTCAATCGAGAACAATCATGAACGACACCAAATCGGACCTTCCGCCCGTTGAATCGATGGATCCAAGCCCGCAGCCAAAGCCCCTGTTTCATTTTTGGCGTTGCTTCTGGCTGACATTTCTTGTGGTGTCGCTGGGCTATGCTTGGCATTGCTTCTACGTTCCCGCGAACGAGATTGCTTGGGCAAATGACTACGCCTCGGCGAAGCAGCAAGCAGCCAAGGCTGACAAACCGATTCTTCTCTATTTCACTGCCAACTGGTGTGTTCCCTGCCGGGTCATGAAGCGTCAAGTTTGGGCCGATTTGCAGGTGAAGGAATTGGTCAATGCGGAGTTTGTTCCGGTAGCAATCGACGTGGGCGATCCGGAAAACGCGGAGGTCATGGCGACTTACGCCGTTCAAGGTCCGCCGGTCACCATCGTTTGCGACTCACAAGGAAATGTGTTGGATTGGCGAGCAGGACGAATCAGCAAACCGGTCTTCCTCGAATTGCTTGATTCGTCGCATTCGCTGAACGGTGGTTTCGAAGCCACTCAACCTGATAGGGGTAGGGAAGTCCGGTTGAGCCGGACTCCCCTCCCTCAGAACCGTACGTGCGGTTCTCCCGCATACGGCTCGCCAGTCAGTGGGT